>JAZPXS010000326.1:0-6124 GCA_045543775.1 Clostridia bacterium | reverse complement strand
AATCGTTATACAAGAAAGCAAATGAGAAATTACCGCCATACCTGCTGCAACCGTTGTGTCCTTACCAAGTGCACTCGGAATAACAATAGTATTGAGCCCTAGAGGCATTGCAAGGGAACAAAGTGCACAGATATAGGTTGTTTCAGGAATTCTGAAAAAAGGTGCCACTGCTATGAAAAGGACAGGCATAATAATAAGCCTTATCGTCGAAACAATATAAATTCTTACATTTAAAAAAGTTTTTTTCAGGGATATCGACGATACCACCACTCCGGTAAGAATCATTGCAACAGGCGACATACAGTCCCCTGATACATCAATAAGCGACACAATCCACTTTGGAAGATTTATATTCAGAAGTCCGATTACCATACCGATAAGCATCGCAATAAACATCGGGTTAATAAAGGATTTCAGCGATTCCTTAAAAGTTTGTTTTTTCCCTGAATCCGCAATAAGAAGGCTTGGAACGCCCCATATATATATAAGCATCCATAATGGCAATGTAAAAATCAGATATTCAAAAAAAACATCGGGAAACAAGCTGCTTACAACGGCATTTCCCATAAACCCGAAATTAGAAAAGGAAAGACCGTATGTATAAATTTTTTGAATATACTTATCTTTTGTAATCAATTTGGAAACCAAAATTGCAAAAGGGATTGCAATACACGCTATTATAAAACTTACGGATAATAGTTTCCATGCAGCACCAATTCTCTCTATGGTAAAGTTTTCGATAAATGTTCCCATAACAAGCGCAGGTATAAAAACTGTGTTTTCCAATTTTGATAAAACCGCAGCCGAATTTTCAGGTAATACTTTAAGCTTAACAAGTATGTACCCTATAACAATAAATCCAAAAAGGAAAGCTATCTGATTTAATGTAGTTAAAAAAACGCTCATACATTTTCATCGCATACGAGCGATTTTCCCTCCCATTCTTTTGCTGGGGTAACCCCCATAATATCAGCTATTGTCGGCGCTATGTCAAGAATACTTACTCCGCTAAGCTCTCTGCCTGGAGTAAATTGTGGTCCGTAAAACATCATTGGTATTGTCATATCCTCGTCCATATCGCTTCCATGCGCTCTGTCATGCCCACCGTGATCGGCTGTTACAATTACGGTATACTCTCCGTTTGTTTCTTCAATCACTCTTTTGACATTACTGATTGCACGGTTAATATAATCAAGATATACATCGCTCATCCATCCGCTATCATGTCCGCCCTTCTCATCTGTTTCAACCATATAAAGAAATACAAAGTCAGGCTTTGCTACCTTAATATAGCTCAGTGCCCTGTCGGTTAACATTGCATCAGTATAATCAAATGAATACGCATTTGTATACCCTGCTTCCTTAAGAGAACCGGGTCTTGATACATCTCGAAGCGGCTCCCAACCATAATACATAGCAGATACCTTATCTGCGTTTTTCAGTTGTTCAAACAAGCCATTAATCGGGCGTACCTGCGGCATATATGTGTTAGTGGTTGTTCCGTGTCTTTCGGGAGGAACACTATGAAACATTGACATATGGCACGGAAGTGTAACAGACGGAAATACTGTTCTTGCATCAAAAGTATAAGATGCCATTTTCTTTAGCTCATCAACATAAGGATTTTTACATTTTATAAGTCCATCAGGACGCATACCGTCAATTGAAATCAGAATAACCTTGTTTTTCATTTTATTATACCTCACTTCTATTTTAATATCTTATGCCATCAAGGGCAGCATTTCTTAAAGAAATATGTTTTGAATAATCTTCGTAATTAAGAGAAGCTATTGAAAGCATAAGCGCATCAATTACACACATATGCGCTATACGAGCAGATACAGCTTCGACAGGATAATTTTTTTCATCAGCGTATACCGAAATTGAATAATCACTATCTGTATATAAAAAACTTTTCGTAAAACTGGTTAATGCGATCGTTGTCGCACCAACCTGCTTTGCAGAGTGCATCGCATCAACAACTGCTTTTGTTCTTCCGCTGTGCGAAATTCCAAATGCAACATCACCGTTTTTCATATTGTTTGCCATAACATTCATCTGTAAAATGTCTGTGTAAGCATACGCCTGAACATCAAGCTGAGAAAACCTGTAAGCGGCATCGGCAGCAACCACAGAAGATGTACCCACGCCAAATATAAAAATACGCTTTGCTGATGCAAATTTTTTTGATATTTCATCTATTTTTGAAAAATCGATCATTTGATAGGTGTTTTTAAGAGTATTTACGCCCGAATTAAAAACCTTACTGAAAATCATCTTTGGAGTATCTTCTTTATCAAACGGTATGTTCTTTTGGTCATAGCCTTCCTTACCCACTGCAGAAGCCAAAGAAATTTTCAACTTTGTAAAGCCTTCCACACCAATAGATTTGCACATGCGGTTTACAGCCGATGGAACAGTTTCACAAGCATCTGCAATCTCTTTTGCAGTCATATTAACAACCTTTTCGGGAAATTCTAAAATATAAGACGCAATCTTTTGCTCTGTATCTGTGAGATTTCCAAATACGTTATGTATCTTTGCAATAACCATAGCTTACCCCTTCCGAAAAATTGTTCTATTATTTATCTCAATATTAGAATTATTTTCTATTGTATCAGAACTTTTTTTGGTTGTCAAGAAGAAATATACAGTAATGCATGTTCTCTACATAATACAGTTTCTATGAAAGACCATCCTGTAAAGTTTTATACTCATGACAATATCAATAGTTGAAATTACCAACATCAAAGCCATAATAACATTCATGGGGTAGCTGATAAGAATAGCCGAAAAACCCAGTCCGATTCCTGCAGTTGTCAGTTTTACACCAAATTCCAACATAGTAAGCAATGTCTGATGATGTTCTTTCCATACAAGGTGCGGAGTTTTTTCTCCGCCCCATATATAATCTTTATACACAGGCTTTAATTTGATCGGTTTCATAATATCTGTCACCTCATATTTTAAGCTGTTTAATTTCATGTCCTCTGAAATGCAAGGGAATTTTTGTGTTATCTTTTAACAGTGTTATCTCTGCATCTTGTTCAGTACCTGTTGCATTATAGATATTTAACTGATGCTTTCCACCTGTTTTTTTTACAGAAGACACTATGATACTGGTGTTATCTACAGATATAACTCCCTTATTTCTCACGCCATCGCCCGACGGGAAAAAGGACATAAGCTGTGGTTCTTCATTATAAATCTGTGCCTCTCTTGCTATATTCGGATCGGTTGTAATTCTGAAGCTGAAGTTTCTTTCGCCCATATCAATGTGCTTTATAAATCTGTCATGGGGTGCAATCTGTCTTTCCGCAATCGGATGTGCCGCATAAATAGGTGTTCGGAGCAAGGAAAGCTTTATGGTACTGTTTGTAAAGCTTCCGCCGTAAATGCCTCTGTTTACTACATAAAGGTTATTATCACCATCCTTTATTCCGCACCACTTATGGTAAACAGCTTCACTTTCATTATTATATAATTCTTCACAACCAAACGCTGTTTCGCCATAAGGTGTTCCGTTGAGTTTTGTGTCAATCACATATTTATACATTTTATTTGTTTCATTTGAATACATCAAAACTTCAACATCTATATATACACCATTTTTCGGCAATGTATATTCAACAACAGCAACAGAACGTTTATATTTAAAGATTGCCTGAACTTTCATTCTTACCGGTCCATCCTCTATAACGCGAACATTTGAAAAATTCTCCTCGGGATACCCGGTAAAATCATTTGCTTCTTTATCGCTCATCAGTTTGAATGAACCTTCATATTCTTTGAAAGAATCTACTTTCATTCCCCACGGATCTTCGTTATCCTTGTATACCTCTATTTTACCACTGTTTTCTATATACCTTTTTCCGTCAATTTCATATAAATCAATTAACCCGGTATCACGGTTTATGACTACATTCATCCTTTCATTGCTGACAGATATGAATTTCTCATCATATTCTTTTTGTGGCAATGAATCCTTCTTTAATATTGTAAACTTGCAATTAAATCTGCTGATTGACGAAGGAGCAATTTTTCCAACGAAACTAACCTTTTCAATCCAATCAAGATTAAAAGTAGATTCAGGTTTTTCATTTTGTGTTAAAAGCTCGTTTCCGTTTTCGTCATACACAGTAGCAAGGGTTATCTCATCCTCATTCCAGTTCTGATTTTGAAGCATAAATCCGACTTCAAATTCCCCCTCAATTTCATAAGGATGCGGATTGAATACCATAATGGGAATTTCACCGTCAGCAGCTTTTTTCTGACCCTCACAAAGTTTCAGAAATCCCTTTGTGTATAATTTATCTGTAATATCCTCGCCGTAATTAAGCGTTTTAATGCTATCTTCTTCAACAGGTCTGATTGCAGAACCTGGCAAAATATCGTGGAACTGACAAAAAGCAAGAGCTTTTTTTGCTTTCTTCAATTCATTTTCATCATATTGAAAATCCGAAAGCATCTGTGCATAGTTTAATATTTTTTCTGTTACTGCAATTTTATTTTCCAACCGCCTATTTGCCTGTTTTATACGGACCATAGACGTATAGCAGCCTACCATACATGGTATTAATGATTTGTCTATCACTTTAAGATTATCTGTATTCACTTCCGAAATATACGCATCAGCAGTAGAGTGGATCATCTCAATATCAGATGTACTTATTAATCTGTTTATATTCTCTAAATCTTCTTGCGAGGGACCTCCCCCGTGATTTCCAATCCCCCATAGGCAAAGTCCGGTGTCTGATGCCTGCAACTTTATATTGTCCTGTATTTTTTTTAAGGCCTGTCCTTTAAGAGAGTTATATCCATCAACGGTTCCATGTGCTATTATTCGACTGCCATCATATCCTTCCCATAAGAAATCACCTTTTATTTCGTATGGTCTCATAAAAATATAACCTTTATAGCCTGTTAATTTTAAAATTTGTACTAATCCGCGTGAATGTCCAAATGAGTCAAAATTTATAGCGATATCTGGTTTTATACCAAATCTGCTCATAAAGTATTCCTGCCCGAGATTGATTTGTTCAAGCAGACTTTCACCTGATGTCATTACACAATCCGGCTGAAGATACCAACCACCCATAATAGTCCACTTTTTTTCTTTAACCAACTTTTTTATGCGTTCAAAAAGTTGTGGTTCATGTTCTTCCACCCATTCATATAATAATGCTTCATTATGATTGAAAACAAACCCATCGTATTTCTCACAAAAATCCGCAGCAACTCTAAATGTGGAAATTGCTTCTGCAAGTCCTTCGTTCCATCTCCAAAGCCATGCCGGATCAAGATGTGCGTTACACAACAAATGTAATTTTTCCATACCTTTCACTCTCCTTTTTCCACATTCTATCACAAAACAACTTGCATCTCTACAGATATTTTGATATAATATTTCCACTATTTTGATATTTAGGAGAGTTTAATATGAATAAATTTAAGCGTCTTTCATCCAAGGATTTTGTTGATATTGAAGCTCAGTGCCTTTACAGATATGTGTACGGAGCAACCGATAGGTTTAACCCGCATTGCCATGACTTCTACGAAATCTTTATAACCGTCACCGGGACTGTTACGCATTTTATCAACGGAATTAAACAAAGACTACCCGAAGGAAGTCTGGTATTTATCCGTCCTGATGATGTTCACGCTTACATATATGATTCGCCCAAAAGCACTCAAACCGCTTATGTTAACCTAACATTCACGCATGAAACAGCCAATTTATTATTTGAATTTTTGTCGGACAGCTTTCCGTCAAAAAAATTACTCTCTTATGATATGCCCCCGACAATTACACTAAATACTATTGAAAAAAAGAGATTGTTAAAACAAATAGAAGAATTAAATATTATTAACTGGCAGGATAAAAATTTATTAAAGATGAGGATGCGTTCAATTCTTGCAGATATTTTTGTAAGATATTTTTTGGGCAATATATACAAGGTGCAAGACGACAAACCGCTTTGGCTTGTACAGCTTTTATCCGACATGGAAAATCCTGAAAATTTTATTTTGGGAACAGAAAGAATGACTGAACTTTGCCACAAAAGCCGAGAGCATCTGTCCAGATGCCTGAAACAGTATCTTGGAATAACACCGTCTGAATACA
>JAZPXS010000325.1:0-6830 GCA_045543775.1 Clostridia bacterium | reverse complement strand
GGCTCACAGAACGACATGGCTACGATCCGACTTAGAAGCGCTTTAACTGCTTTTTTTCTTTTTTCTGTTACTTTACTCACTTTGGCAAGTGACGGACACAGAGAATGATATAAATCCACAATCTGTTCATATAAGTTTGTTTTTTCTCCCGTTTGCTGACTATTATATATATTTATATATCTAATATCTTTATCTCTTATATCTTTATCTCTTATATCTGTATGGACATTAGTGTGGACATTGTCCACAGTTGTGTCCACAGATGTGGAGGGAAGAAGCGGTGTACCTTTTCTTTGGTTTTTCTTTTGTAAAGCATAATCTGTTTCACTTCCAACAAGGTTTTTGTGGTCTGCGAGAACAAGGACACCATCTTCGTCCACATAGATAAGACCGAAAGATTTATAAAGCTCAAGCGCAACTCGGATTGTGTCAACAGAAAACCATTTGCAATCCCTTTGTATTTTGTCAATATCATAAGGGATAATGATTTCACCAATCTGCCGAGAGAGTCTTCCGCCTGTGTTTATAGTTTCAAGACAAAGCATCTGATAGAGAACAACATAGTTTGCACCGTCGGGCAGGCTCATCATATAGTCGACCTGGTCACTTGTCATAAAAGTGTCTTTAAGTTTTATCCAGTAATAGCGTTTTCCTGTTGCCATGTGTCATTCTCCTTAAAAGGGTAAATCATCATCGTTTGCGGCTGAATTGAAAAAGCTTCCTTGTGTCGGGTCATAGGGAGTAGCAGGAGCTTCGTAACCTGCAGAAGGGGTTGTGTTCTGTGTAGGGCTTTTCTTGCTTTCTACAAAATAACTCCTGTCTATAACAACATCTGTTGCATAACGAGTTTTTCCGTCGTCACCTTGCCAGCTTCGTGTCTGGATGCTTCCCTCGACACAAACCATGTTGCCTTTCTGAAAGTACTTTGAAATGAATTCAGCGGTCTGCCTCCAAGCGACACAGTTAATGAAGTCAGCTTGCTTTTCGCCCGATTGATAGTTACGGTCAACCGCAAGGGAGAACGAGCAAGAGCTCGTCCCCTGTGGTGTAGACCTTAATTCCGGGTCACGGGTGAAACGTCCGATAAGGATAACTTTATTCAGCATTTTCTTTCACATCCTCACGGAGTACCGCTTTGATAACCTTGTCATATTTATAAGAATCGGGCTCTTTATTCATATCAGCAATAATGATTTTCAACTTTGTTTCAGCCTGCAAGAGTTCATCATAGCGAGAACGAGGGATAAATACATTGTCTTCAAGTTCAATGGCGGAATCAGGGAGAAGTATACCTCCACACATTAATTCGCCAACCATAGATGCATTTTTTGCTAAATCATCATTTTTTTCTTTTAAAATCTTTTCATCCATTGTTTTTCATCCTTTCTTCGTTTTGCCATTCGGCTTTGAATTTGGCAAGCTGTTCGGGAGTGTCGGTTTCGATGCCAAGCTCTTTGGCTTTTTCGATAGCGCCGTCAATAAGCCGTGCCATTTCTTTACTGTCCATTTCGTGAGTGTGTTTGTACACGAGATAATGATTAAACTCAATACCGTTTTCAATACTTGAATTAAACCATTTTGTGTACGGATAAATAATATCGACATTGGTTGAGAACGGGAGCTTAAAACCTATATGCCTACCTTCCTCATCCGTTGCCAGAGCCCCGTATTCTATTACGAGGCTCTTTTTAACGGCATCATCACTGCCACCTTCTTCGGCGGCAATTTTATTGACGAGAACGTGAAAGTAAGCATTTGCAGATTTTGAGCGCTTGTCCCTGTGTTGCTTAATGTCAATGTCTAAAAGCACATCTTTTAATCTGTCAAATCGTTCTCGGAAATCGCTGTCGATTTCAAGAGTAATGCGTTGTTTTCGGTTTATTCCGAAAGATAAGTCTATTAACCGTCCTGTCATTGAGCCAGCCACTTCTCTTTGTAGAGGTCTAACAACCCACGCATTTCAAGCCATTCAAGGAACTCTGCGATTGTAGGGATAATGCTCGGAGTTTCATCCTTTCTGTAGGTTTCGGGCCATACATAAGTACCATTGCTTACCACATATGTCACCCCTTTAGCTTCGGGTACGAGCTCGAAATATGTAGGGTGTTGTGTGCTTGTAATGTATTTTCCTACATCATAGCTGCCTGAGAACTTGATATCATAAATTACACCCGCCCCCAGAGCATCAAGCCGACCATGCAGAACGATATCAAGACCTTTGATTTTAATGTCTTTGCTTGTCCTTAACTGGAGTTGACAGTTTTTTACGATAGTTGCAACTTTACAAGCGGCATCATACCAATTATCCAAAGGATTTCCGTAGCCATTTGCAATAGCTGTTACTAATTCTTCAAAGTCTATGCCTTTCTGCATAGCTTCTGTTGTTTCTGTCGGCTCACGATTAAGCACCTGTAAAAATTCGGAATAAGGGTCTCTTTCCGTTGTCATATCTTCATAGGGGTTATCTTTCATTGCATAAAGCCAAGAAGACAGCAACGAATGTGTCATAAGATAACGAGCCATTATTATTCCTCCGTTACTTCGACATAAATACCTGCGTTCTTGACGAAAGCTAAATTAAGAGCCCTTGTTTTTGCATTCCATAATGCACTAAGCTCCTTTTTAGATGTTAATGCATGGGGGATGTTTGAAAACTCGTTCATACATTCATTTGCAGTAGTTACATCAACAACTCTGTCGAGTATATCCTTGCCAATTTCCATAGCTTTGTCATAAGCCTGCTTATCGGCTGCATTCTGCTCGATTTCCTTTGCTGAAATTGCGTTATATTCAGCAAACAATTTAGTGATGAAATCATTGGGTGTTGTAGGAGTTAATGCCGGGATTTTCCTTACACCAGAAATGCCTCGTGTTCCTTTTGCAAAATAGCGTTCACAGTTTGAAAAACCAATCGTGCGGTCATTTCCGTAGATTTCAACGAAACCGCCAAGGTCCATAGGTTCCCAAACATTGTTTTTTGTCTGACCTTCAACCTTGATGCGTAAGCGGGTATTGTCGCCGTCTTTTTCTTCCGTTGCATGGAATATGATTACAATGTTCTTTTTAAGTTCATAGAAACAGTAATCCATAAGACGAACAAATTCTTTGCCAACGAAACCATAACCTTTAAGTGAAAGGGAACCGTCACGCTGTCCGTACTTGGGGTCTTTCTTAATTGCCCATAAGGACATAAGGTTGATGAGCTTGCCACCTGTATCAAAAACAAGTGTTTCAAAGTCTTTCACATTTTCGGGTGTTAAATCTTCAAGGATTTCATCGTAGATCTGAGGCTGAATGTAGGGCTTGCGATACCTGGGCTCAATTCTGTCGATGCCGAAGTCGACATCTATGTGTAACGGCTTGGGGGCTGATAAGCCAAGCGTTGATTTGCCTATGCCGGGATAACCTGCAATAAGCATGCGGATTTTCTTTTCTGTGTCCTGAATTTCAGCGGGATTTCTAATCATAATAATTTACTCCTTTACAACTTTTATTTTTGATAATATTTCTTTTATTTTTGCTACATCTGCATCTGTCATACCTACAACGTCAGGCTCACAATTGTAATATCCCATTTTAAGAATGATTACATTGCCGACGATGGGTTCGCCGTGTATGTCTGTTTGATAAAGGTAGCTTGCTATCGCATTTTCGGGAAGGTTAATGAGACGACCTTCTTCGTTTACCACCATAACATAACCAGCAGGCAGCCTACGTGGATAGACATTTTCTATGCGACCGTTAACAGCTTTGCGTATCTGCTCATAGAGAGGTTTTCCGTTACTCGGAACATCTATGACTTCAATTACATTATCCGTTGAAATCGTTATTGCTTTCATTGTTCTGCTCCTTTTCTTTGTTGTACTGGCGGACCATGATGGTCAACCAATCTTGTATTGTTGTATATCCATCAGCTTTTAAATTGTGTTGCAACTGCTCATAATCAGCGTTTTCAAGCCGACAGGATATTCTGCAAGTGAGACGGTGAGTGTCTTTTTTTGGGGGGTGTTTCAGCTCCGGGGCAAATGCTTTACAAACTGCATCTACCGCTTCGGGAAGTAAACACACTCCGTATAATTCGCCGTTTTCGCACTTGCTTTGTATGGTTTTGTCATATTTGGGGAATAGGGCTTTTATGACTTCAACCATATCTTTGGCAGGGATGTCCTTTTCGGTGCGTAGCTTTTTCAAGCTAAAACTCATTATTAACTCCTCCCAGCCTTGACAGCGACCTTATTTTGAGATAAACTGTTTGCAGGATTTATTTCCTGAGGGCGTACCGATTGCGGCGGTGCGCTCTTTTTTTCGTCCTTGCAGTCACAGCGCTCTCCAGGGTCAAGGTTAGCTCCGCAATCGGGGCAAGGTCTTCCGTACATCGTTTTTCCTCCTTTCATTCCATAATAGGCACTATGAGAATTTCACCGACATATACTGTGCTTGATGTCATTCCGTTGGCCTTTTTTATTTCATAGGTGATGTATCGAACATCATCATTGAAATCGGGATTGTGTTCTGCAGCAATGCTCCAAAGACTGTCACCGGGCTGTACTGTGTGATATTCCCAATCTTCGGCTTTCGGCTCTGTTGCCTTAATAAATATAAAAAGCATCAAAGCCAAAACGAAAGTAAATATAAGAGCTTTTTTTATGAGCTTCTTATCTTCTTTTGACATTTCATTTCCGCCTTTCTATCTTGTAAGTAATGCAATGGATATAACAACTGCTGCCACAATGCCGACAACGATAGCGAGAACAACGCTGCCGTTATTTTCAGGTATAACTGTATCGTCCACTTCTTTGGAAAGATAATTCTTTATCGCCTGCGGACAATGTTTATTGCTGTCCTGTGAGCGACAAAGAAAACCGTCAGCACTCAAATACGGACAGTTTTCATTTGTGCAGTAGGGCATTTCGTTAATGACTGCAACAACCGCTTCTGCAAATCTTTCATCGTCCATTCTGTGTAACCTTTCAAATCTGTTCATTTCTAAATCTCCTTTCGTTTATAATCCTAATTCCGCTTTTTTCTTTTCTATCATTTCACGAGCTCCTGGCTGAGCCATAAAACTGTGATACAACTCTAATGTTGCCGCTGCAAGAGCTTCTTGTTGATGTGGCGGAATTAGATTTGGGTCAAAATACATTTCTGTATCATCACAGATTGTTTCTTGCTGGCTGTTCACTGCCTGCACCTCCTTTGTTGAGTGTTTAGCCGTTAAACACTCTTTTCAAAAAAAAGTTGCCTTATTGATACTCCGAGAGCCTGAGCTATTTTCAGAAGCGTTTTTGTGCTTGTTGATGTCGTAGTGTCGTTTTCAAGAGAAGAAATAATTCCACGACTTACACCGCTCTTTTCTGATAATTCCGTCTGCGTCCAATTTAAGGACTCACGAAGTTCTTTAATTCTGTATCCCATTGTCAAACCTCCTTTTCTTTGTTTATGTGTTTAGCGGTTAAACACATAATACACTACCCAAAAAGGCTTGTCAAGTATTTTGAACAAAAAATGTTTAATTTTTTAACACTTTTGTTGACAAGTTAAACACTCTAATGTATAATAAATTAAACAAAGAAAAGAGGGATTTATATGACAATAGGTGAATATATAAACATTTATTTAACTGAGCATAGTATGTCACAGAGACAGTTTGCAAAGCGTTGCAATTTATCTAACGGCTATATTTCTATGTTAATAAACAACGTAAATCCCCGAACAGGCAAGCCGCTTGTGCCTTCGTTGTCTGCATTACTTGCAATCTCGAGTGGAATGGGTATAACACTAGACGAGCTTATAGAAAAAACAGAAGATACACCTGTGGATATATCTATAACAAAAAATATGCCCGGTGCAGGAAAAAGCACCGAGCATATAGATGAATTTATTGACTTATTCAGTAGATTATCTTCAGAGCAACAGACTTTAATTATCTCTCAGATAAAAGGGATTTTATCAAATCAATAATTGCTTTTTGCGACTCTAAAGAAAGCCGTGAAAATAATTCGGCAGCATATTGGAGCTTTTCTTTATCCGCTTCGGCTGTCGATTTATTGTTGACATTATTCATTTTATCCAATGCGAAAACTCCTTTCGACGATATTTGCTATCGATAACTATCCACATTGTAGCACGAAAAGAAAGAAAAATCTGTCGATAATGTTAGAAAATAACAAAATTATATAAAATTTTACGAAAGAAGGAACAACTATGGCAATGATTAACTGTCCCGAATGCAACAAAGAGATTTCTGAACACGCTAAAGCATGTCCAAACTGTGGGTTTGAGTTTGCAGTTAAACCCAAAAGAACGCCATTAGGAAAGAAAGAAGTAAACAAAGCAGCAGGTGTTACATGGATTATAGTAGGTATATGTGCAGTCCTTTTGGGCTTGTTTACCGTGGGTGTTATAATTGGATTTTTATTTATCTTTGCAGGTCTTGGAATGATAGGTGTGGGGGCAAATAATATGTCTGGCATGCAAAAAGGTAAATGCCCCTATTGTAATAGCGATGCTTTGGTAAGCGTAAAAGCGACAACATACAAGTGTTCCGAATGTAAAAAGGTGAGCCAAAAGACGGAAGAATATCTTGAAGTCATAGACTGATATTATTGATAAGAGTAAAAGGAGGGAATGCCAATGGCAAAAACATCAAAAATTAAGATAATTGAAAATATTGCTGTTGTGTATGCTCGGTACTCCTCCCACAACCAAAAGGATTTATCTATCGACCAACAGGTAGCAGAAGCTCGGAAATACGCAAAGGAATTGGAGCTCGTCATTGTAGATACTTATGAGGACAGAGCCATAACAGGTAAAACAGACAAGCGTCCAAG
>JAZPXS010000324.1:0-10293 GCA_045543775.1 Clostridia bacterium | reverse complement strand
ATATAGAATTAGGAGTGATAAAGCATGATGATAAAAAACGCTATTAAACACTTTAAATTAATTTCAACTCATAAATATTATGTATTTAAAAATTGTTGGAAAGCTAATTTGTATTGGCAAGGTATTGTTCATGACCTTTCTAAATACTCTCCAACTGAATTTTTTGAATCTGTGAAATTTTTTACAGGAGATAAAAGTCCAATAGATAACTGTAAAGCAGTTCATGGATGGTCAAAAGCATGGATGCATCATAAAGGAAGAAACAGACATCACTTTGAGTACTGGACAGACTATATTCCGCACACCAAAAAAATGATGCCCATAAAGATGCCGAAAATTTTTGTTCTGGAAATGTTCTGCGACAGAGTTGCAGCAAGTAAAATATATCAGGGTGACAGTTACACCGACTCTCACCCACTGGAATATTTTCTTCGTTCAAAAGGAACAAGATTTATCCATCCCGAAACCTCGGACTACCTGGAAAAACTTTTGGTAATGCTCCGGGACAAAGGTGAAGAAGCCACTTTTCGCTACATCAGGAAAACAAAAAAAGACAATTACTGAGGAGTTCGAATATGAGTTTTGCCGATTTGTTTCTTATTGCAGTAAGCCTTTCTATGGATGCTTTTGCCGTTGCCACTTGCAAAGGACTTTCTGTAAAGAAGATATCCTTTAAACACTATCTCATTACCGGTTTATATTTTGGATTTTTTCAAGCACTTATGCCTTTTCTCGGCTATCTTGCCGGATGCAGTTTTTCCAAAATAATATCAAAATTTGATTATATAGTATCTTTTGTACTTCTTGCACTTATCGGTGTAAATATGATTAAAGAAGCTTTGAGCGATGAAAAAGACCAATGCAGTGATGACTTTGGTCCCAAGGTAATGCTCCCCTTTGCACTGGCAACAAGTATCGATGCCCTTGCTGTAGGAGTGACACTTGCACCATGCTCAAGCTTTTCGGGAAGTTACACCGCAAACATCTTCTTTGATATACTGCTGATAGGTGTAACAACATTTATACTTTCTGCCGTTGGTGTGAAAATCGGAAATGTATTCGGAACAAAATACAAGCAAAAGGCTGAAATTACCGGCGGAATTGTACTTGTTCTTCTTGGAATAAAAATGTTTGCAGGCCATTTTATCTGAGAATGTAAAAAAGACACCCGAAGGGTTTAGTTACAAACTGAACCTTTTAGGGTGTCTTTTAATATCTGATACTATTTAAAATACAGATTTTACCTTTTTGTCTACTAACTTTGATTTACCATTTTTGTTGCAGGTGTAAAGCACACCGTAATCTTTTTTAGCGTCATAGTCGCTTATATAAGCTATGCGGTTTTCATCAAAAGGTCTGTATGTGGTTACGTCTCCTGCAAGCAGCTTTTTCTTGCCTTTTTTATAAGAAGTAAGGTTACCTGAATTATCAATATAATCATCAAGAAAATACAATGTGCCGTCTATATAATATACACTGCCTACATTATTCTCCGAAATTAAGGTGGCTTTATCAGATGAAACCGCCATAAATTCCCTGTCATCATTAAGAGTTGTAAGAAGCTTGTCAGTATAATATGTGTAGCTGTCAACCTTTTTCATAACAACCTTTTTCTTAGAAAGTCCTGAGGATGAAATATTGTACCTTATAAGGTCTCCGTCTATTTCCGCATTGTCACCGGATAGCATATATACATATTTTCCGCTATCAGATACGGTTATACTGCTAATATCATTGCCGGTGGTAAACGCTGTATAGTTTTTGCCTGACGGGGTAAGAACACAAAATGCTGTTTCTTCCAATGCGGAATTTGCCTTTTCATCCAATATGCTGCGAGCATCCTCAGCAGATTCAAGATTGCTTATTGCCATTTTATCCACTTCGAAAGGAATAATCTTTTTGAAAAATCCGTAATCACCGCTTACTTCCACATCGGGAGTCATAAGATTGTCTGCAATCTTTACGGAAATGTTATCTTTTAAAGCATAAAGCTCGTAGGTAGTGATTTCAAAGGGAATTTCTTCAAAAGCCTTTTGTATTTCTTCCTTTTTGTCAATTTCCTGCCATTCTTCTTTAAGCTTTAAGTATTCTTCCTTATAGGCTTCATAATCTCTGGCATACGCATCTTTGTCTTCGTAATTTTCGTAATCCGGTTCCTCAAGGGTTTCCGGATCAACAAGTCCCTCAGCATCTGCCGACACATCATCTGTAAACAAATCCTCAAAAGCATATGATTTTATATTTGCTTTAACGGTAAACACACTGTCGTCAATTACAAATGCGTTGACAATGTCGGAGTCCACTTTTTTTGGCTTTTTATCTATGCTCTTAAAATACAATTTGTCATTTTTGACATAATACATTTCTTCATAATCATCAATTGATGTAACAAAACTCTGAATTTCGCTATCTACTTTTATCGGTCTGTCATCATCATCAAGACCGCAGATAAAAATATTACCGTCATCATCTTCGTAGAAAACCATATCACCGTCTTCTGTAACAACAAAGTATTTTATTGCCTTGGCAATTTCTTTTTCTCCGTACAGATCACTGTAACAAAGTCTGTCTTCTGTAAGATATACTACTGCTTTGTCTTCGGGTACAACCTGAAACATAGACACATTTTTTGCAATTTTTGTACCTTTTTTTCCATCCTTCGGAGACATATCACGGGTTTTGCGATAGTATAGGTCATATATGCTTGCCGAAAGGTCATCGGCAAAAAATATAATATCACCATCCTCTGTATACTGCAAGGTACTCGAATACAATGTGCCGTCATAGGGATAGTAGTTTCCTGACTTGCAGAGCTTGTAGGATTCCTTTTTGCCATCAGGACGCACCATAAGCTGTCCGTCCTTTGTATATACCAGCGGATGGGAGGAATAATCAGAAGAATCTTCATTTGCTCCAAAGCTTACAGCAAGAATAACCAAAGCCACAACAAGGAGTGCAAGAGCAACAATAACAGGCTTTAATATATTCTTTTTGCTGCTTGGTGCCGAATCTGCCGCTTCTGTTTTTGCATCAGATTCCTGCACGTCGGTATCAGAATCATCTTCGGAAATTTCTTCACTATGAATTTCCTCCTTGGATTCATTTTCGCCTGAGACTGTGTCAGTTACCTCACAGGCAACCTGCTCATCATCCTCGGAAACTTTGTTTTCCTCTTCTTCCTGCTTTACCGAGGCAAAATCTGTTGTTACTGCGGTATATGCCTCCAGTTTTTCCTTGATATCAAGATTTTCTGCTTTTTTTTCTTCTGTTATATCAACTGTGCGAGCGAATTCGGTTCCGCATTCTGCACAAATTTTCGCATTATCATCATTGATTGCAGAGCAATTAGGACAAGTCATAATATTCCTCCCTATCCAATAATTTGTAAAAAAACATTATATCCCATTATATCATTTTTTTCATAATTGTCAAGTTTTCACTTTACCGCCTTTCGTGTACACAGTAACAGAATTATCAATATTGATGATTGAAATGTGTAAAATAATATAATATACTTGACAAAAAAAGCAAAATAACACATAATTAAGAATATAATTAATGTTAGCACTCTGATTCAATATCAATTTTCACTAAAATGATTCTGAGGTGACACTCTATGCTTATAGTTCTTCTTACAGCTCTTGGTGTAGGCGGTGCAACGGTTATCGGTGCACTGGCCGGATTTATGTTTAAGAATGTATCCCACAGGTTCAATGACATCATCCTTTCCTTTGCGGCAGGAGTAATGCTGTGTGCGGCAGTGTTCGGTCTTGTGGCACCATCTATGGAACACGGCGGTTCCTTTGCGGTGCTTGTAACTTGTCTCGGAATATTCTGCGGAGCTTATATTTTAAATTTAATAGACAAAATGGTTCCTCACCTTCATCGGCTGTCGGGTACTGACATTGAAGGACATACCGAAGCAAACAAAAGTCTTAACAAGGTTCTTCTTTTTGTGATGGCTATTGCCATACACAATCTTCCCGAGGGAATTGCTGCAGGTGTTGGTTTTGGCACAGGAAACACTGCCGATGCACTGACCATCGCCGGAGGAATTGCACTCCAGAATGTACCCGAAGGTATGGTTATCATTGCACCTATGATGTCTGCCGGAATAAACAGAAAGCGTACCCTTTTTATTGCTCTTCTTACCGGTGCAGTGGAGGTTATCGGAACTTTTATCGGTTATTTTGCAGTAAGCATTTCATCTGCAATTCTCCCCTTTGCTCTGGCTTTTGCAGGCGGCACAATGCTCTATGTGATAAGTGATGAAATGATACCCGAAACTCACGCCCACGGCGGAGAGAGAGGTGCAACCTATGCACTTCTTGCAGGCTTTTGCCTTATGCTTATAATGGATTACTTTATTGGATAATATAATAATACTTAGGAGGAATTATTATGGAAATAATTACAATCACACAGGAAAATTTTGAAACTGAAGTTTTGAAAAGTGAAAAAACCGTTTTGCTGGACTTTTGGGCAGATTGGTGCGGACCTTGCAGAATGCTCTCTCCCATTGTTGACGAAATTGCATCGGAGCATCCCGAAATCAAAGTCGGAAAAGTAAATGTTGATAATGAACAGGAGCTTGCAATGAAATTCAAGGTTATGAGCATACCTTCGCTTTTTGTAATCAAAAACGGCGAAATCGTGAAGAGTTCTGCCGGACTTATGCCAAAAAACCAAATTCTCTCCATGCTCGACGCCTAAGACAGGAAATTTATTATGGACAAGCTATATGATGTAATTGTACTGGGCGGCGGGCCTGCAGGCTACACCGCCGCTCTTTACAGCACACGAAGCGGTCTTGACACCGCAGTAATAGAAAAGTTCTCTGCAGGAGGACAAATGACACAGACATCACAAATTGACAACTATCCCGGATTTGACGATGGAGTGGATGGATTTACTCTTGGCTTTAAGATGCAATCTGCCGCGGAAAAATTCGGTGCGATAACAATAAGAGATGAAATACTCGGAGTAAACTTTGATGATAAAATAAAAAAAATAAATACTTCCGCCGGAACGCTTTACGGAAAAAGCGTAATAATTGCCATGGGTGCAGATCACAGACATCTCGGAATAGAAAATGAGGATACCCTCATTGGCAGAGGTGTTGGCTACTGTGCAACCTGCGACGGTATGTTTTACAAAGGGAAAACCGTAGCAGTAATCGGCGGAGGGAATTCTGCTTGCTCAGATGCACTCTATCTTTCCAAAATATGCTCCAAGGTTTACATTGTACATCGCCGTGACAGCCTGCGAGCAACAAAAATATATCACGAACCATTGCTAAAGGCGAAAAATATAGAGTTTGTGTGGAACAGCAATTGCGTGGAATTTGTTTATGGTGAAAAGATAGAAAAAATAAAGCTTCAAAACACAATAACACGAGAAATTTCCGAACTAAACTGTGACGGCGTATTTATCAGTATAGGAAGAAATCCGCAAACGGATATTTTTAAAGATATCATAGACATTGACAGTTCCGGATATATCATAGCTGATGAAAGTACAAAAACAAATATTCCCGGTGTGTTTGCTGCAGGAGATATACGAACAAAAGTGCTCAGACAAATAGTAACCGCCGCTTCCGACGGAGCAGTTGCAGCTCACCATGCAGAGGAATATATAGCAAAAAACTTTTAGTACGAGGTACACTCATGAAGAAGAAAGGAAAAATTTTTTCATTTAAAGAGTTGGATTATGTCCTTATTTCCCTATCCGTTATTTGTGCCGTATTCGGCATTATTATGATTTCCAGTGCAACTAAGTCTCTGGAGGCAGGGGGAAGATTCGTTTTAATACAAACTGTAGCTGCAGCCATTGGTTTTTGCATTATGGTTGTGTTTACCGCTGTGAATTACGAAAAAGTCAGCGTTGCGTGGAAGGCAATATACATTGCCTGTATAGTCCTTCTTGTTCTGGTGCTTATAGTGGGTACCGGCAGGGAGGATACCGGAAGCAAAAGCTGGATTCGGTTTGGCCCCATAGGTATACAGCCATCGGAATTTGTCAAAATCGGCTTTATTATAACATTTTCCAGAAGGGTTGCTGATATGGGCGATAGCATAAATGAACCCAAAAACATACTAAGGCTTCTCGCACATCTTGGAATTTTCCTCGGACTTATTATGCTTCAGCCGGACTTTGGTACTGCAATGGTATTTATATTTATTTTTATAGGTATTGTTTTTGCCGCAGGAATATCATACAAGTACATTCTGACAGCTTTGGGAACTGTTATAGGTGCAATACCTATGGTGTGGTTTCTGTTTCTTAAGGAGTATCAGAAAAACCGAATAAGAGTATTTCTTAATCCCGAGAGCGACCCTTTGGGTTCAGGCTACCATGTTATCCAATCCAAGATTGCCATAGGCTCAGGTCAGCTTGTAGGAAAAGGACTGTATCAGGGAACACAGAATCAGCTTGGCTATCTTCCCGCAAAACACACAGACTTTATCTTTGCAGTGATTGGCGAGGAACTTGGTCTTTTGGGGTGCATTATAGTAACTGCCCTGCTCTTTGCACTGGTTTACAAGTGCCTTTCCAATTCCTGCGTAGTTAAATCCGATATCAACAAATATATCTGTATAGGTGTTGCTTGTATGTTTCTTGCACACACCTTTGAAAACATAGGAATGTGTATAGGCCTTATGCCGGTTACCGGTATTCCTCTACCTTTCTTCAGCTACGGAGGTTCATCTATAATAACAAACTTTGCCGCAATAGGATTGGTGCTTAGTGCATATATGAGAAAAAAATCAATAACCTTCACCTAAATCAAAAGTGATGTAAAAATCGTTTGAATTTTTACATCACTTTTTGTTTAGAACAATTTTTCCAGTTCACTTATTCTTTCCTCAATCGGAGGATGAGTGGAAAACAGATTTGATGCTCTTTTGCCCGCTGCTGCTTTGAAAGGATTGGTTATATACAAATTTGCGGTAGCGTTCGTCGCCCTTTTAACACTTTGCGTTTCTCCGCCGAGCTTACGCAGTGCACTTATAAGTCCCATAGGATTTCCCGTAAACTTTACTGCCGTAGCATCAGCAAGGTATTCACGGTTTCGGCTTAGTGCAAGCTTCATAAGCTGACCTGCAATCGGGGCTACTATCATAAACACAAGTCCGATAATTGCAAAAATTCCGTTGGCTCCCCTATCCTCATTGCTGCTTCTTCGTCTGCCGCCGTACCAAAAAATGCTTCTTGACCATATATCGGATATGATAACTGCAATACCTACCATTACTGTAACTACTGTGGAAAGAAGAATATCTCTGTTACCTATATGGGCAAGTTCGTGGGCAAGCACACCCTCCAGCTCATATGCGTCCATTTTCTGAAGAAGTCCTGTTGTTACGCAAACAACTGCGTGTTTCGGATTTCTGCCGGTTGCAAAAGCATTTGCGGCACTGTCTTCTATTATATAGATCTTTGGCATAGGAAGTTCTGCCGCAATACAAAGTCTCTCCATAGCATTGCGGACAAGTGCATCGCTCTGCTCATCGGCAGGTCTTGCACCGCTTATGCGAAGTACCATTTTGTCGCAATTGTAATACGACAAAAGCGAAGATGCACAGGAAATCACAACAGCAAGAATAAGAGCTGACTCTCCGTACCCTGCAGCATACGCTATATAATACACAATAAAAGCCAGAAACGCAGTAATTACGGCTACTATAAATGCTGTTTTGAGTTTGTTTTTTTGTATGCTTTCGAACACTATTTGTCCCCCTATTTCATCATATAATTATATACCATTACCGCAGCCTCTGCTCTTGTAATACTATCCATAGGACGGAGTTTTCCGCCGTTTCCGCAAATTATTCCCATTCCGGTAAGGATTGCAGGGTATCCTATCATACCCACAGAAATTAGCTCCGCATCCTCATAGGAAACAGTAAATATATCGCTCAATTTTGCCACCTTTTCGATACCGTCAAGTCTTATCATATATACAAAGGCATCCTCACGGGTTACACTATTTTCTTTTTCAATATCTTCTTTGGTTATCACACCGTCATTTTCCAACAATCTGTAAAGGTCTTCCTCACTGTAATCAAGATAGTATCTACCCTTAATTCCTGCGGCAAAAAGTCGCAAAAGGTCATAGAGTGTTATCTCATCATCAGGGCGGAATTCTTCTCCGTCAAAGCCTATCTGAGCTTCGGAAAGCTTATTTATCTTATCCTTTGCCCAGTGATTGTCAATATCGGTATAGGAATAATTTGTGATTTCGCTCTGACCGTAAGGAATATATTCCTCACCGGTAAAGGCATCAATCATTACGAAATACTTATCCGGTGTATAACAAAGTCTGTATTTGCCGTCGGATTTTATGTATATTTTTTTGAGGGGAGCGGTTTTGAAAAGTGATTTTGTGCCGTCTTCAATTGAAACAATACCCTCGGGATTTCTGAATTGTCTGCCATCTTCAAAATCTACATAAAAATTGGTAACGATGCCGTCTGATACATCATAGGTTATATCAATTCCGTCACTTATATACCGTATTCCGTTTACCTGTCTGTCATAGCGTCTTGTGAGTCTGTCAGCATTTTCTCTTTCAAAGGGATTGGGGTTAAGAGATGCTATCTTGTCGGAAGCTGCAGCCTCAAGGAACTTATCCATTGAGGCATATCCCGATTTTTTCTTGCTTTCGGTAAGTTTTATATCATTGTTGAATTTGGCAGAGTTATAGATGCTTCTGATATCTCCGCTCATACCGTCAAGGGTTGCTGAAATAAAGCGTTTGCCATCCTTTGAGCTGTAGGATACCGATACTGTGTGAACATCTTCTGTTACATAGATATCAAAGCTTTCACACTTCATTGTGTCGGTAAGCTTTGTGTAAGGAAGCTTTTTGAGAATTTTCCTCACATCATCGCGGGAAATGAGTCCTTCAACGGTTTCAAGTCCTGCAATTTCCTCTTTGGTAAGTCCTCCCATTGCCATACTGTCAGATGCCATTTCCTTCATAGCCTCGTTACGGTATAGTTCGCTTTCGGGAGCATCCTCCACTGCTTTTTTGCCGTCAGATGCAAGAATGTAACCATCTTCACCGTTTTTTCTTCTGTATATGAGTGCGGTTTTCTTGTCCTTTAAATCATTGTTGTATTCGTCTGTATATATAAGCTCAACAGGGAAAACATCATTATATGCAGAGTTGTAATCTTCTATGGTGTTTTGCTCGGTTGAAAACTGTGCATCATAGTCGTAAGTCAAAGACATACTTCTAACAAAAATCTCGTCATCAAATATCTGAATACGAATATTTGCATAGTTATTATTTACCTCAATACCGTTATACATTCTGGAAAAAGTAAGAGAGTAGTTGAGATTGTTTACATATAATAATTCTTCATTATATACAAGCTCATCATCGGCAGAGAAGGTTTCCGGCACAATTTTCTTCAAAAAATCGCCTGCGTAATTTGCTATATCCATAGGAGTATAGTCTGTAAGCTTTTTTGTGTTTTTCCTTGATGAATCATAGGCATAGTAATTACTTATTCTGCCCTTTTCATCAGATGTAACCTCAATATAGCTTCCTCCCTCCTCCTTTTCCCAACTAAAGCGATACAAGGTTGTTCCTTTCTCTGGATTTTCCATAGCCTGCGGAATAAATTTTGAAAATTCTTCCGGAACAGCTATTTTTTCTTTTACTTTAACAAGCACCTCCTGCATACTTGCGGAGGCTCCCGTATCAGCAAAGACTCCGATACCCGGTATAAGCATAACAAGAGCAAGAAGTAAACACAAATATTTTTTCATAAAAATCAACTCCTTTTACTTATAATACCATTATAACATAAAAAAGGTTGCAAATCAAAAAAAGTTAAAAACCGTAATAAAAAATTTAAATACCTAAAAAAACCGCATTGACATTGAATTTGACACTTGATACAATCATACCAAAACTAATAACTCAAGGAAGTGTTTTTATGGAAAAAAGAAAACTCAAAATTGGCATTTTCGGTGCCAGAATGGGTGCTGCTCACGCAGGAACTATGGTTGCTATGTCGGATGATGTGGAAATTACTGCTTTTTGCGAAAAAGAGGTTGAACTCCACGAAAAGGTGGAAAAGTATCTTGCTCCCGGTGGAAAATGCTACACTGATTTTGATGAATTTATCCATTCCGGTCTGGATGCTGTTGTGCTTGCAAATTATTTTAATGAACACGCAAAGTATGCCATAAAAGCCTTTGAGGCAGGCGTTGATGTTCTTTCCGAAACAACTGCCGCTCCAACACTCAAGGAATGTGTTGAGCTTGTGGAAGCCTGCG
>JAZPXS010000323.1:0-27386 GCA_045543775.1 Clostridia bacterium | reverse complement strand
ATTTTCTCCTTTCTCTATCAATCATATACATAAATTATCTGATCTCGGCAACTGTTAGCACGGAATCTCAAGTATATTTTGACATTTTCCTTACCTTTTGAAATAGTAGGTATGTCTGAAATGCTTACCATTTTTACTTTTCCGAGATTGACATTAAATACAGGGAAAGTTGAGGTTTTTTCTAACTTGGTAGCAATATATTTGGTTTCTCTTTCGGCATCGCTGTAGATGAAAAATTCACCTGTAGCATCTTCGAGGTGAGTAAAGCAGTAGTTATCACCTGTTACTTTGATTGCTCCGTTTAGCTTTGCAAATTCACATTCACCATTTGAAGCGGCAAAATCAAACCATTTTTCAATACGGTTGACTTCACCTGAGATATTTACATTTACCTTTACAACATCACCGGGTTTAAGAACCTGATCGATACGGTCATTATTCACTTTCTGAAGTTTAAGGTTAGAAGTTGACCATGCATCAGTCTCTATCGGCTCAAAAATTTCAGCTTTGCCGTATGGTACAAAAAATGCCCTGTATTCACTGTTGCCTGCAAGATAAATATTGTATCCGCTATCACCTTTTTCGTTAACTGCTACAGTTACTTTTTCAACCAGTCTTGTCGGCACTAAATATGACAAAGCAGAATCAGCACCTAATTTCAGATGATTAACAAAGCACTTTACTTTTAAATCTTTATCCACGTCATAGCACGACAAGTAACCTGTTACTTCTTCAGATGAAGATGATTCCATAGAGCCTACCCAAAAATCCTCATCATTTGGTGAATCATCCCCAACAGATGCTCCATCCATAAAGCATATCGAAGTATCGGTAATTACAGCTTTTCTGTTTACTATATTGTCTTTTATAGTAGTTTTCACCGGACTGCCATTAGTGTTATAAGCAATAGGTATGTCTTCTGACAAAGTATTGCTCTCGTTTTCAAAACCTTCTCTTACTGCAGTTGTATCAAGTTCTCTGAGGATACCGTCCTTAGCATAGAATCTGACAACCTGTCTTTTTGTAAGATCAAGGGGAAGATGGTTAACAGTGTACATTTGCTGACCGCCGAGAACCCTTTCTCCGTCCAAAACAAACTTTTCGCCTGATTCATAAATTGCTATATTCCCTTTTGTATCCATAATTTTAAACATGCTTCTGTTTGCAAAAGCATCGCTTTCTGATACACCGTACATTATGAGATAACCGTAGTTCAGGTCTCTTTTATTTTCATCTAATTCATAATATGCAATATTGCCGAACATATCGAGGTAAGCAATTACCCAATCACCAAGCTTGAGTTCAGAAATACTGCCCTGTCTGATAAGCTCAAGGTAGCCCGGGCTGAAAGTGTACTCCATACCATCCATAATTATTTTATCAGCTTCAAATTCTTCAACCTCAGCTGCTACTTTCTTACCGGATGCGTATATCTTGATTGTTTTTGCTTTATTATAGTTGTTGGTGATTACGCCTGTGCTTGATACATCATAGTTATCACAGCAAATACCAACTACATATCCTTCTTTTAATTCGGAAAAATCTGCGGCTCTGTTGTTAATATAAACTTGCAGGTTTTGAACCTTATCAAAATTCATGGTTTCCCCTGTAAATAAATCGGACATTACTTTGTCTTTGGCTATAAGACCGCCAATAACCTTTTGTACCATTAACGAGATATTTACAATGTCATAATTTCCGTCACTGTCAGAATCCAAAAATGTAGCTTTTCCGGTTTTGAATAAATCAAAAACTTTCTTTGATGGAGTGAATGTTTTACCGTTTACTATAGCAAAACCGTTTTTCAGAATTTCTATTTCTTCATCGTTATCGAGATATACAACAACATACTTCCCTTCCTCTTCCACATAGGAAATGTCATTGGAATCTATTGTAATGGAATCTTCGGAAGAGGTTGCGTAAATACTTATAATTTCATTTTTTATCTTGCTGTTATCCACATAGAAAGTAACTTCGCTTCCTACCATTTCATCAGGAACCAATATTTCTGTGTAGTAGAGCTTTCCACCAATATTTACTCTCTTGTATGCCGCCTCTTCGCCGGAAATACCAATGTTGGCATTAGCATAAAGTCTGCCTGTATTTACAGTTAAATCCCAGCTGTCAAAAAAGCAGATATCGTTTGTACTTACATTACCTGTAAGGAAGAAACGGATACTCATTGCATTAGCTACAATATTTGCTATCTCGTCATCGTCAAGCACATTGGGGTCTGCAATTTTTACGCCCTTTAACAAACCGATCTTCTGTGCAATCATTCTGTACGATACGGATTTTTCCACATCAGGGTTTGCAAGTACATCATATCCCAATGCATTTACCAAAGCGTATATTGCATCGTCAAGAGTAAGGCTGTAAGAAGGTCTGAAGCGTTTCTGCTCATCAACTTTCATATACCCTGATCTGATTGCCGCTACGATATCATTGTAATATTCATTGTCGGCGATGTCTGACGCATATTCATTTTCTCCGTCTTCCGAACCAAGAGACAATGAACCGCCTTTATTAAGCATTGCAAGAGTATGAGCAAAATCGCTTCTGGTATATCCCGTATCAAACAAACCTGTTTTTTTGATCTTTTTAACTATACCGAGGTCAAACATCAGATTGACATCTGAATCATTTGCAGCTGCATAGGTTGGTATTGTTCCCATAAGCGAGAAGGTCAAAATAAAAACAATCAATAATGATATAATTCTTTTAATCATATTTTACTCTCCTTTCGCCAAATCCATTAATCTGCATATTATTGCACAAGCCTCTGCCCTTGTTAAGCCAGCTTTAGGATTAAACTGACCTTTTTCGTCTCCGCCAAAGATTTTAGTGGAAGAAACCACAGCTATAGCATCCTTTGCATAGTCAGACACATCGCCATTATCTGTAAACTTAGCGGCTTCGTTTGTGGAAGTTATACCCTTGAAAGCTAAAACACGTGCTAAAATAACTGCTGCATCCTGACGGCTGATTTCTTTGCCGACTCCAAATCTATTATCATCAATACCTGAAATAAAACCTTTTTCATATGCTGTTGTTATATATTTTTCGTAGTAGCTTCCGCTTTGCACGTCTGCAAATGAATTTTCTGAATTCGAAAGCTCCATTTTGAGAGCACCTATCAGGATTTTAACAAAATCCTGTCTTGTTACTTTGTCCCGGGGAGCAAATTTATTTTCTCCAACACCGTTTATAACTCCTGATTTGGTGAGCCTTACAATGTATTCATTTGCCCAATGATTTTCGTCAACATCAGCAAAAGACGCTTTAACAACATTATCATCCTGAGCAGGTATAAAAGTTGTTATAGGACTGTCACCTTTTGAATTGTTTTTAAGTCCGCCTGACACACCTACACTGCTGCCTCCGGATGAACCGCCTGTTCCGGATGAAGTATTTCCGCTATCTTCTTCGGGAATGGATGATTCAAAAAGATCTTCGATATCAGATATACTTTTTATGTTTTTGTTTCCTTCCAAAACTTCATTGTACAGAACATCGGTCTCATATGAACCTAAATCAGCATCCGCTATAATTGAGCGTATATTTTTGAAATATGCTTCATAGGGACTGTCAGGTGAAATCATTTCTTCAAGCTCTTCTCTTGTGTCGACTTCTCTGAACATAGAAAGTACAACATTCTCTGTAAAGATTTCAGCCAGCTTTTCCTTATCAGAAAGCCCTGCTCCTTTTATTGCAGATAATATAATTTCTTTTTCTTTGGAGGATAGTGAAGCAAAATCAGAATCCTCATCAATTGAAATATTCCAGTATTTTCCAATACCTTCTCCATTATAAGCGTTAAGTACGGACAATGTGTCTTCTTCCAGACGCAATCTCAGCCAAACTCCTGTTTCGTTGAACTTTTCAACGAGTGTTACAAGTGTAAAATCCTCTCCTGCTTTGAAAAAGGAGAGCAAATTGCAAAATGCTGTCTTATCATCGAGCGAAGAGTAATATGCAATGTCTGCTGAGGATTTAGCAAGAATATCTTTTGCAGGTTCTCCCTCTGTACCGTTTATATCCTCATCAATTGCTTTGATGAAATCCGCACTTGTAGCTGTAGGTGAATTGAATTTTTCCAAAAGTGCATTGATGTCATTTTTGCCAACATGCTCAAACTCTCCAAGCTTGTAAGCATCCTGACCGATGAAGCTAACCACTACAACACATTTCCCTGTAGGAAGGCTATCCTTCATTTCACATATATGTGTCAGTACACCGTCTTCTCCTGCTTTTTCGTAAGCAACATACTCCGGGTTCAAGTCCATAAGATCTTCCAAAGTTGTGACCTCTGAAACCTTCTTAGCGGTTACATCCTTTGTACCATCCAATATCTGCGACAATATAAAAATTGCAACCGGTGTTCCTTCCGGAGCTTCTGTTTCGCAGGAAATGGTAACATTTCCATCAACTGCCATTATACCCTCTGCGGCATAGCCGCAGAGGGATACAGACGAGATTAAAATGGAGAACACTAAAGCCAATATCAATTTTTTCTTCATTTTGTTCCTCCTTTATCTGTTCTCTATTTTGTAGGTTTTTTCTGTGCTGAATCTACCGTCTTCCGATACTACCTTTACGGTAAGTTCTGTAAGTCCTGTCAAATCGATTTTTCCTGCAGGTTCTTTTTCTTCATTATTAATATAGAACTTAGCGTAATCACTTATAGCAGCGTTGTATTCAACTTCTGCTTTATCACCTGTAACAATAATAGTGGAATCTTCTTTTTCCGAATCAACTATTATACAGTCCGAAATACCAAAACGTGTAAGTTCAGCGTGTGATGATTTGTAATCTGCCTGCTCATATTCAAATACTTCTGTTCCGTATTTTTCCCAGCTTATATCAAACCAACCATTTTTGTCAGCCTCGTAAACTGTTCCGCTGTACATTCCTTTTATTGTTTTAACACCATCTAAATAAATTTTAGCTGACTGTTCTTCGGTATCTGTACTTACAGTGAATAAATACGACTTTCCGTCATGGCGTCTTGAGAATGTCTTTAACCAATCTCCTGCACCTTTAACTTCATAGTAAGGTTCGGGAAGAACAGAGATGATTATAGGCTCAAGATACTGAATTTCTTTGAAAACTCTTGTATATCTGTTCCAAACTTCAGCCGCCGGAGTGGTAGGATCGGGATGGCTTTCTATAGCTGCACGGTTAAACATATCGAGCATACAAACATCTGCAGCAAGAGACTGGAATACCATGTTTCTGAATTCCTGCTCTACAGGAGTTCTCAAATCGCCTCGGCTTTCATATAAAAAGCCTTGAAGAATTACATATACAGGTCTGTTTGGATTTGATATTTTACCTTCCATCAATCTATCGTAAACCAAACCGATTTTCTGATCGGGGAATCCTGTTACAGGATACGGGTCATATCCAAGGAAATCTGATGTGCCTGAATATATGCCCGGAAGATTTGCCATAGGCTTATCTATAGCACATAAAGTTGGGTGGTCTAAATCTGAATTTTCAACGACTTTTCTCATCCATGTGAATTCAGCGCCGTATCTGGCACCATTTTGTTCGTCAAAGTTATAATAAGCAAACAGGTTGGGCAAGTCTTTATAGTTATTTACTTTTTTCTCAGTAAGACCGCGTCTTGCAATCTGTGTTGATGCTCTTTTTGTAACTTCAGATGATGTGGAATCCATAGCTGTGTTTCCTAATACAACAACGATTGACATATCGTTATCTTCAAGATTTTTTACCATCTTCTGATGTTCTTCGTTGAAATAGGTAAACCAGCCAAAGCCGTTATAGTTTACAACATCTATGCATCCTCTTTCAATCATATCCGGAATACGATCATAACTGCTTCCTTCATATACTGAAATAGGAAGTTTTGGCACGCCATTGTGCACAACGCGTCCGTATTTATCGATATCTACAACGGTGGTAAAGTCTTTTTCTCTTTTATGGAGCATCCATTCCTGTTGCTGAACAAGCTCGCCTGTTTCTTTGTCTGTGAGTATGCTCTCTAAGTAGTAATCACCGCCCATTGGAAGTGTAGCTGATGAAAAATACACATCCATTGAATCTGATACTACATCGCTTTCTGATTCGAGCAGTACATTATGGTCATTATCTGTGATGCGGGCTGTATATTTGAATTTGCTGAAATCATAAAATCCTGCACTATCCTCCACATATACACGAAGGGCGATATCGCCTACTCCATCTTCACCTTTTATGATACCCTTATAGTTTGGTGTCATAAGCGTGGTATTCATAGGCTTCAATTTTACAACACCTATTTCTAAATCATCAAAATATACTTTACCTGACTCAAGCTTATTTGCATACGCAGCAAGACCGATTGTAAAGAACTTTGGAGGATCATAATCATTAGCCTTTTCAGGAATCATCTTTATTCCCTGATAATCAATCCAACCATCGGTATTACCCCTGATAAGAGGTTTGTCACTCTCGGTAAGCCATTTTGACTCATCATCCCATACTGTAATCATAGGTCTTGCAGAACCCGTACCGGTTACACCTTCTAATTTCATCTTACCTGTAACAACAAGGAAGTCTCCTGTTTCGATTTCACCTGGTTCGGTAACAAGTCTGTATCTTGCGTTAATTGCAGATGTAGATGTGATATTGAGCATAAGACCTTTTGAGCCGTTATAGCCCAAACCTTCACCTATTACAACACTTTCCGTAAAACCGGTATGTTTCTGGAAGCGTCCCAAATCATCGGATTCAAAGTCTATTGATGCAAGTTTCTGTATAGGATATTTGGATGCATCAAATGGTTCGGGCATACTCTGTGCCAATCTGTCATCTGTGGAAACATCATATGGCTCATAGTACTGCTTCTCTCCGCCGTAACGACCAAGTGAATTCACATAGTTACGCTCTGCCTCAAGTGTATTATAGACAGCTATGGCAGCATCGCCTCTTGTAACGTTTTCTTTTGGCTGCCACAAATTATTTTCTTTGCCCTTCATAATTCCATTGGAAGCAACAAAAGCTACCGCATCTTTTGCATAATCGGAGATTTCGTTGTTATCTGCAAATATAGTTGTGTTCTCGGCTTTTAAAGTAACCTTATTCTTATCCAGAACTCTTTTTAGAATTACTGCCAAATCCTGTCTTGTAAGAGTCTGACCTACACCAAACTCGTCGTTTGAAACACCGACTATCAGCTTTGAAGCACCTGCTGCTCTTACAAACGATGCATACCACACACCTGCAGGCACATCGGTATATACCGGTGATGAAGCAGTTTCCTTAAGGTCAAGTGCTTTAGCAAGTATTTTTGCAAATTCCTCGCGTTTTAAAGTATCCTGAGGGCAAAACAGTTTTTTGGTTTTGCCGTCTACTATTTCTTTTTCCACTAAATATGAAATAGCAGTATATTCCTCGCTGTTTTCCTGCACATCTGTAAATTGAAGCTTTGGAGCTTCTTCTACTGCATTTTCTTCTGCCGATACAGGCAAGGAGAAACACATAAGTGCGATTAAAAGCAAAGAGATTATCCTATTTTTCATTTATATACCTCCTGCCAATCAATAAAAGTTTTCTACTTTCTGTTGATTTTGTATGTCTTTACTGTCTCGAATCTGCCGTCTTCCGATACAACCTTTACAGTAATTTCGGAAAGTCCGGAAACTTTAATTTTACCTGCAGTATCCATCTGCTTTCCATTGATATAGAATTTGGCAAAATCACTTACAGCAGCACTAAATTCAACTTCTTTTTTATCTTTTGGAATGATAATTTCGGGAGTTTCTGTTTCGGAATCCGTTATTACGCAATCTGAAACACCAAAGCGGGTAAGCTCAGCGTGTGATGATTTGTAATCTGCCTGCTCATATTCAAATACTTCTGTACCGTATTTTTCCAAGTCGATTTCAAACCATCCTTTGCTGTCAGCCTCGTAAATTTTGCCGCTGTATAATCCTTTGATCGCTTTAGCACCATCTAAATGAATTTTAGCAGTACGGGCTTTGGTATCAGTATTTACAGTAAACAAATACGACTTTCCGTCATACCGTCTTGACATAGTCTTAAGCCAGTCTGCCTCACCCTCAATTTCGTAATGGGGAGCAGGAAGAACTGATATAATTATAGGTTCAAAATTCTGTATTTCGGTGAAAACTTTTGTGTATCTGTCCCAAAGCTCTTCCCATGGAGCAGTTGGATCAACTCTTTTTTCGTATGAACCGCGGTTATACATATCAAGCATACAAGAACCTGCACACAGAGCCTGGAATGCCATATTTCTGAATTCCTGCTCCAACGGAGCTCTCAAATCGCCTCTTGTGTCATATATAAATCCCTGAAGGATAGCATATACAGGTCTGTTGGGATTTGTAATTCTTCCTATATTAATACGGTCATAAACCAATCCGATGTCCTGACTATCTTTTCCTGTTATGGGATACGGGTCATATCCGAGGAAATCCGAGGTGTTGGAATATATACCGGGGAAGTTTGCAACAGGTCTGTCTATTGCGCACAGAGTTGGATGATCCAAATCTGATTTTTCTACAATTTTTCTCGTCCATGTCATTTCGTTGCTGTATCTTACTGCGTCCATTTCATCGAAGATATAGTAGCCAAACATATTGGGAAGGTCTTTATAGTTATTTACTTTTTTCTCGACAAGACCGCGTCTTGCAATTTGTGTTGATGATCTTTTTGTAACCTCGGTGGCTGTAGAATCCATAGTGGTGTTTCCCAACACAACAATAGCTGCCACATCGTTATCTTCCAGATTTTTAATCATCTTCTGATGTTCTTCGTTGAAATTAATTGACCAGCCAAATCCGTTGTAGTTCCACACATCAAAGCATCCTCTGTCAATTATATCCTGAACATGATTATAATTAACACCGTCATATACGGAAATGGGAAGCTTAGCTACGCCATTGTGTACTACGCGTCCGTATTTATCAATATCTACAGCAGTAGTAAAGTCTTTGTCTTTTTTATGCAGAGTCCATTCCTGCTCCTGGAGAATCTCACCGGAGTCTTTATAGGAAAGAATACTCTCTAAGTAATAATCGCCGCCCATTGGAAGTGTAGCTGATGAAAAATACACATCCATTGAATTGGTTACTGTATCGCTTTCCGTTTCAAGCAACACATTGTGGTTGTCATCTGTGATGACAGCCTTGTACTTTAAATTGTTCAAATCATAAAAGTCTGTACAGTCATCTACATATACACGCAGGGCAATATCGCCTACTCCGCCTTCACCTTTTATAATACCTTTATAGTTTGGTGTCATCAAAACGGTATGCATAGGTTCGAATTTAACAACACTAACTTTTAAATCGTCGAAATATGCTGTACCCTCTTTGAAATTACGAGCATATCCCGAAAGTCCAATTGTGAGATATTCAGGTGGATTTAAATCATTTAATTTTGCAGGTATAGTCTTTACTGCCTGATAATCAATCCATCCGTTTGTATCAACCTTATAAGTAGGTCTATCGCTTTCTGTAAGCCATTTTCCGCTATCATCCCATACTGAAACCATCGGCTTACACATAGGAGTTTTAACTGTATTTTCCATGACAACAGGATTTTCTAGCTTGAACTTAGCAGTAAGAATCAGAGAATCTCCTCTATCAACCTGCCCTGGCTTAGCATCAATCTTAAAAGTCGGGAAAACAGTCTCTGCTGCTCCAAGGTCAATCTTAAGTCCCTTTGAACCATCAAAACCAAGACCTTCACCAATGGTAACTCCCACATCAAATCCGGAAGCTTTTTTGAAACCTCCGAAATCGTCTGATTCAAAATCAAGTGATACAAGTTCCTGTGCGGGATAAGAGTTTACATCAAATGGAGCAGGCATGCTCTCTGCCAATCTGTCATCTGTTGAAACATCGTATGGCTCATAATACTGCTTTTCACCGCCGTAGCGTCCCAAAGAGCCAAGGTAATCTTTTTCGTACAAAAGTGCATTGTAGACAGCTACTGCCGCCTCTGCTCTTGTTACATTTTGTTTTGGCATCCACAAGTTATTTTGTTTGCTATCCATAATGCCGCAGGATGCTATAGCTTGCACGGCTTCTTTTGCATAATCAGAAACTTCATTACTGTCTGCATAGATTGTAACGCTCTCCGTGTTTAACGGAACAGAGTTATTATCCAGAAATCTCTTGAGAACAACTGCAAGATCCTCTCTGGTCAGTTCCATACCTACGCCAAAAGTATCATCAGATACACCTATCATCAATCCTGACGCACCTGCAATTTTAGCAGATGATGCGTACCACGCACCATCTGCTACATCACTATAATTAACCGAAGAGGATTTTTCTTTAAGATTAAATGATTTTGTTAATATTTTTGCAAACTCTTCTCTCTTCAAATTATCTTCCGGACAAAACTCTGTTTTGCTTTTACCGTTGATTATTCCTTTTTTTGAAAGGTATAAAACAGCATCATATTCCTCTGCGTCTACCATAACATCAGTAAAATTAAGTTCGGATGTCTTTTCTGCTTCCGCTGCCGATACCGACAAAGAAAAACAAATGGTTACAAGTAAAACTACAGAGATAATTCTCTTAATCATTGTAAGACAAATCCTCCTTGTCTATATAATATTATTTCTTGCCCAAAAGTGCCTTGTTCATATTCTTTGCAACACTCTTTGCTGCTTTTGCCATTTCTTTTCTCTTTTTCTCCCAAAGCTTTTTGGGGTCGCCTTCTGTTACAACAAGCTCCGCAAACATAGAGTTAACTTCGTATGTTGCATTAAACTTAACATAATCCTCTGCTACATAGAAATCACGTTTTGCATCCCATTCGAGAAGTGACAGCTCATTTTCCTTCTTTGCTTCGGTGATTTTGAGGAACTCTTCAGAAGCATAAGGATCTGCCTTGTTAGGCATTGTGTACTGCGGATTAAGGAATGTGCTAAAGAATGTATATGAAGGATATTTGTCTGCAATATTCATATTAGCAAGATCGCTTATCTGGTTGTAATCCTTATCAAAGTCAACACCGGGAACACCAAGCTTTATCTGCTTTCCGCCATCGGGACTTGATACATAATCTGCAATCTTGAGAATTTTGTCTAACTTTTCATCTGATATTTCGGGGTTGAAGTACCATACTTTATTGTGGTTTCCGGATTCACGACCGTGAACTTTTCCATCGGGGGACTTGATCCAGCATACACCGATAGCTTCGTCTACATCAACGCCGGGATTTGCCTTGGCAAAATCAGCTCTGAGCTGTCTTAAAGCAGATACTTCAGCTTTGGGGAAAATAATACCAGAACGCTGTGCACAGAACAGTGAGTTAAGATCCTTTGACTTCTGTGTGTAGAAGTCTCTTGCAAGAATGCCTTTTCTGTAAGCATCTATATATGCCAATACACCCTCTGTGGTTGAATCTTCCATAAGACCGCATACATATTTTCCTGTTTCGTCTTTGTGGAAATATTTATAGCTTGAGTTAAATGCAGTTATAAAAATATTCGGAGCTTCTGTATAGCTTACTGCAAGACCGACGGTATTCTTATCTCCAACACCGCCAAGGTCAGCCTCTTTGAACTTAAGTGCCATATCCATGAAATCATCATATTCCATAATATAGTCTGTTTCTATACCAAGCTGCTTTGCCCAGTCTTTTCTGTAAGCAAAACCATATGAGTCAACATACAGGTACTCGGGTTCAAGCATCATTTCGGATAAATCTTTTCCCTCAGCATAAGCTGCACGGAATTCATCAAGATATCTGCTGTAATGGTCCAAAGGTCTTACAAGACCATACAGGGAGCCATTTCCTACTTCTTTGAGTTCGGGGAGAATTCTTGACATAGCTTCGGAGAAGCCAACATTAGGATATTTTTCTTCTAAATCAGCAGGAAGAGTTCTTACTACGCCCTGCTCACCATACTGGATGTATTCATCCATAAGAAAGTCTGTGAAAACCATATCGGGCATTCCGCCGGAGGAAATCCAGATTCTCGCTTTTTCTGCTGCAGAATCTGCAGAAAGAGATACAAATTCAATATCTACTCCGAGCTTATCTGTAATGTATTTGAAGTACTCATCCTCACACCATGAGTCTTCTGCCTTGGGATAACCTATTGTGATGGTAACCCTTCCTTCGTCGTTACCTACCTCTGTGCTCTTGTTACATCCGGTTAAAAATGTACCGCACAGAACTGCAACAAGCAGCAAACACGCAACAATTTTTTTCATATTTTTTTACCTCCATTTATTTGAATATTTTAAAAAAATCAACCTTTTACCGCACCGACAGTCAAACCGCTCATAAAGAACTTCTGCATAAACGGATATACAAGCATAATCGGAAGCATAGTTACAACAACAGATGCCATCTGAACATTGAGAGCAAAGGTTTCTTTGGTTACAAGCTCATCGCCCTGCATTTCTTCGGTGATTTCCGCAGTTGCATTACCTATGATTTCACGAAGCACAAGCTGAAGCGGCCATTTCTTGGGATCCGAGATATAAAGCATCGCACTATACCACTCATTCCAGATGGCAACCACAACATACAGTGATACGGTTGCAATAATTGGTTTAGCCAGTGGCAGATATACTTTTGCAAAAATAATCAAGTCGTTTGCTCCATCAATCTTTGCCGACTCTTCAAGACTGTCAGGTATTGTATAGAAAAAGTTCTTGATAAGAACCATATTGTATACGGTAAACGAATGCAGAATAATGATACTTGCCAGACTGTTCATAAGTCCGTAGCTTCTGACGAGCAAATACAGCGGAATAGTACCTCCGCCAAAATACATTGTAAATACAATAATGTTGTTTATGTATTTGCTTCCCAAGAACTTCTTTCTTGACAAGGCATATGCCGCTGTTGCTGTTATAAACAATGCAAGGGGTAATCTTATCGCTACAACTATGAGAGTATTTTTATAACCGTATAAAAATTTTCCTTCAGACAAAATTTCCTCATATGCTGCGAGTGTTGGCTCTGATACCCAGAATGCAAAAGGCTTTCTCATATATTCTGCCTGAGACATAAAGGAAACTAATATCGAGTTATAAAAAGGGTAAAATATGAGGAAACCCCATAATATCAAAATTATACCCAATACAATATTTGTGTAATTTATTTTTTTGATCTTCACCGTTATTCTTCCTCCTACTCTAAAATACCGGAGCCTTCAAGCTTTTTGGATATCTTGTTTACAATCATAACCATACTGAATCCAACAACATTTTTAAAGAGTCCCACCGCTGTACTGTATGCAAAATCAGGAGCTTGCTGGAAGGTTATTCGATATACATATGTATCAATAATATCGATTGTCTTTTGAACAACCATATTTGACATATTGAATATCTGGTCGAAACGGCCGGCAAGAACGTGTCCGACTTCCATTATGAGCATAATAAGAATTGTGCTTCGGATACTGGGAAGTGTAATATGCCACATCTTCTTGAAGCGTGAAGCACCATCCAAATCTGCAGCCTCGTACATTCCACGGTCTATACTGGTAATTGCGGCAAGGAAGATAATGCTCTTCCATCCTGCCTCTTTCCAGATTGTTGTTATGTAAAGAATGGGAACTATCAGCTTTTTGTCACCCATAAAAACATGTCTTTCCATTCCCAGAGCTTCCAGAATATCATTTACAGGGCCTGTGTTTGAAAGGAAATTAATAATGACGCCTGATACAATAACCCAGGACAAGAAGTGCGGGAAAGTATATACAGTTTGTATTACTTTTTTGAAGTGTCGGTTAATAAGCTCATTGAAACACAAAGCAATAATTATCGGGAACGGGAATGTAAAAATTGTTCTGCCGATACTTATCTTTATTGTGTTAAAGAGAACATATATAAAGTACGGATCAGAGAACATACTCTTGAAATGCTTTAAGCCTACCCACTCACTGCCGACTATTCCAAGCTTGGGGTTGAATTCCTTAAAAGCAAGCTGAATACCGTACATTGCCGAATAGTCAATCATAATGACATAAATAAGTGCAGGCAATAGGAGCAAATACAGATATCTGTTTTGCACTATCTCCTTAAGGTAATTTCTTTTTCCCAAAGTCGTACTTGGGTTTGTTTTGTTTAAATTCATTGCATACACCTCTCATTTTATTACTTAAAATGATAGCATGAATGCTTTTCTTTTAAAATGCACAATCCTGCAAAACAGCATAAAAATCCTGCAATCATTTGTCGTTTTACTATGCAAATTTTTACACTTGGTAGTATAATAAATAATGAAAAAACAGTGGAGTAAATTAATATCTGTAAGGAGTGACTTAGTATATGTTTCATGCATTTATTGTAGATGATGATCCCATATCTATTGAAGCAACACATATCCTGTTCCCATGGGAAGATGTAGGTATTACAAAAATAGATAAAATAGACTCACCTACCGGACTTGTCGAAAGAATTCTTGCAGAAAAGCCTCATGTCGTTTTTATTGATATCGAGATGGGGGAAGTATCCGGTCTGGATATTATTAAAGAATGTAAAAACAAGGGTGTTAACTCTTCTTTTGTAATTATAAGCGGACATGATAACTTTAACTATGCCCATACAGCAGTTAATCTGGGGGTTATTTACTACCTGCTCAAGCCCATTGATACCGATGACATCAAAATTCTGGCACAAAAATTAAAAAAAGAGCTTCAAAAAAACAATAGTGTTGATATAATGGAACATCTTTCCTCCAAAGATAACTTCAATCTGTTCTTGTCATCTGCATTAAACGAACAAGCATACCGTATTGCAATTGCCCACCTGACAGAAGCCCAATACGATGATACACAATTAATTCTTAAAGGATGTATTTTTGAAACTTACAAAATAGGTCAGAAAAAATATATGTTTGTTCTTGAAAACAATAATATTGATAAATCCGCCATGCTGAGTCTCAATGATTTGGCGGAAAAAGAACAAATAGTTTTCGGCATCAGCGATATTTTTACAAAAGAAGACGATATATATAATATCTTCAAGCAATGTAATCAGCTGTCATACAACCTGTTTGTAAGACAAGCCGGCTGTCTTTTGATTGAGCCTGTAAAAACCAATACCGAAATTTTAAAAAACATTCTGGACAACCTGTATCAGGCAATTGAATCAAAATACTTAAACGGAGTTGAAACCATTTTGCGTAACCTCCCGACTCTGTTTATAAAGCAAAAATATACGATGTCACAGGTAGTATGGTTTTACAATGCCATTGTAATCAGGGCAAACCTGCTTTTTAACCAAAACAATTTTTCCCTTTCGACCATGGACGAAGAGGATTTATATGTAAACTTTTCTGACTTTAAGGAATTATGCCAGACGGTGCATTTGTATCTGAACGAAGCTATGTTTCCGGGAACCACTCCCGAATACGAAACAAGTGACATTTGGAACAAGGTGCTTAAATATATTGAAAACAATTATTCATCCCGAATACAGGCGCAGGATATATACAAAGAATTGTATATAAGCGAAAGGGCGCTCTACTACCTTTTCAAAACAAACGCACAGGAAACATTTCTGGAATTTCTTACTCGTTACAGAATAGATAAAGCAAAATATTTTTTGCTCACAAGCGCAATGTCAATTTCTCAGGTTGCAGAAAGAGTCGGTATAAAAGACCACTATTATTTCAGCAGAGTATTTAAAAAGCGTACCGGGCTTACCCCGCTCCAATTCAGAAATCAAGGAGGCACGCAGGAAAATGCTTAAAAAGTTCAGCATCAGAACACAGATTATTATTTTGGTTACCTTTATTCTGGGTATGCTTCTGGTCTTGCAGATTTTTCTCTATTCACTCCTGCAAAAGGAAAATCACAGTGTAGTTGTAAACATATTTGATTCCATAGCTCAGAATTCTGCACAGCAGATAAGCAAATTAAATATTGACATTTCGGAAGCTTCAATGAGATTGGCTGTAAATCCTATTGTTCAGTCCAATCTTTATGAATATTCCCCCGCTGAAATAGCCCGAAACTTAAACACCATTGACAATTTACTTACAGACTATATAAACAGCAATCAGAATATTGCTTTTTTGGGCGTAATAAAGGAATACTCAATACTGACATCCACAGAAACTGAAGATTTTTATGATTATGCAAGATCTGTAGTAAGAGAAATCAAAGCCCCCAAAAGTTTCAATTCTATATACCCCTCATCCTTTTCTTTAAAAGATAAAACATATTTTGTGTGCGTAACCCCAATATTTCCAACTAATATTTCATATCGCACGCCGGAGCATGCCGGACATTTTATAGTATGTATTTATGATGTCGGCACTATAAACTATGTGCCTACGGGCGTTATTGACGACTCTACCATTAAATTGATTGTAACAGATGACAAAGACCGGATTATTTTATCGTCTGATCCTAAGGAGCACGGCACACTATATGATTTTTCAAAAAGCAAGGGCAGTAATTTTCTAAAAACCGTCAGCCTGAATAATCCCAACTGGGATGTAACAGTATCAATGCCATCGGATAACATATCAATATTTTCTTTTTTCGTTGTATTTTTTATAATTTTTATGATTTTCTTTACAGCGTGCATGCTGGTGCTTATGCTAAAGCTGCTAGATAGCATTATAGTAAAAAGGATAAATCTTTTAAAAGAAAATGTTGAGAAAATTGCCCATCACGATACAAGCTACAGAATACACTACGATTTCAAAGACGAGTTTTATGATGTTGTTTCAACAATAAACAAGGTACTCGATAAAGTCCATAGTTTGAATGAAGAAAAAATTGTAACCTTAAATAGTCTGTATCACGCTCAGCTATTGCAAAAGGAAACCAGAATATTTTATTTGTACAGTCAGATTTCCCCTCATTTTCTTTATAATTCGCTGTCGCATATTCAGGGATTGGCGTTAAAAAAGGATTTTACCCAAATAGTAAAAATGATATCCTCGCTTTCCAAGGTGTACAGATATTTTTCAAACAATCATGCTCATTCCACCGTAAAAATGGACCTTAATTGTGCAGTTGAGTACTTTAATGTAATTAACACAAACCGCAAAATACCAATAAATCTGGTGTATGATGTGTCGGAAGAGCTGAAAGATGTTAAATGCCTTAAGATGATTTATCAGCCGGTACTGGAAAACACACTAAAGCATGCCTTTAAATTGGATACTACCGGCACAGTTACTATATCTTCTGTGCCCCATGAGACTAAAGCGATTATAGAAATACGGGATGACGGCGTGGGTATCCCACCCGACAAACTGGAAAATCTGAAATCCCAGTTAGCTGAAAAGGATCTTGATAAAATCCAGAACAGTGAACATATAGGTCTTCTAAATGTAAATACGAGACTTAAGTTATACTACAACAACGATAACGGAATTGAGATTTGTTCAAAAGAAAATGAAGGAACTACAATACGAATAACATTTGAAAAAGAACTGCCTCCGCAAACGGATATTTAAAATTACACACAAGAATATTTATAAGAATATAAAAAAGAGCAGTGACTCAATCGACACTGCTCTTTTTTTATTTTACTGTGCTTTTTTGATTGTATATTTATTAATCAATACACCTTTTTCAACGATTTCATTATTTTCATAGTCAGGATTGTCATCATCATCACAATGCGTATTTCTATATGTTTCAAATGTTAATTCATTATCTTTTACAGAAACTGTTGTATAGTATGTGTGATATACATCCATTTCACCTGCTGCAGCTTTAGCACTTCCTCTTATTGCAGTAGAATCAGAGTATGTCTGGAAAGAATCAAACATCGCTCTTTTGCTTGCTTTATTGCATACTGTATTAAGCAAAACATATACTGCTTTGTTCTGTCCATCTGCAGGTTTGGTTACAACTGCCTCACCATATATAGGATCTCCGTTTTCATTTTTATCAAGCCTTATTATCTCAGTATATGATTTATCAGGCTCACCTTTATAAATCGGATAGGTGGAGTAATATACATGACTATGACCCTGGAATACAATGTCAATATTGTTGTCTGCTACAATATCACCATAGCCTTCCATATCATAAAACTTCGGCTCGCTTATAATCTTTGGATCTCCTACAGCACTTGTATCTTCTTCTCCTTCTTCTTCGTCACCACTTGATGTACTGCCTTTCAATGCCGTTGTAGTAAACGGATAATGTGTAACGAGGATTCTCCATTTAGCATCAGGATTTGCGGCAACTGCTTCTTCAATAAAATCATTTGTTTCTATTATTTTCTCTTCAACAGCTCTGTTATATACTATTCCTATGAACAACGCGTCTCCATAGGTAAACCAGTAGTTTCCACCTATATTTTCAACATATCCTGAAGTTTCAGACTGATTTGGCATATTGAAATGATATCCGAAAACTGTTGCATCCCAATCACCGAACAAGGTGTCATGGGTACCGCCGGGAACTGCAGCAAGAGGAATGTTGTCAAAATAATCATCATTAAAATAGTATTCCCAATATTCTTCCTTAGGAAGCTCAACAAGGTCTCCTACTGTATATATAAAGCTTGGATCAGGCAAATGTTCCAATGCAGCATCACGGCATTGATAAGCTCCGGCACCGTTTCCTAAGTGCTCATCAGAGAAAAGAAGGAACTTAAATCCATCCTCTTTTGGATTATCGGTTTTAAATTCATAAATGCCATCGCACCAACCAATCTTGTCACCTACTCTGTATACGTACTCAGTACCGGGTAAAAGATCAGTTATTGTAACTTTTGCATAGGTATAATCATAAAAGAATGTGAATCTATATGCCCCGTCAGCTCTGGCTTTACCGACAGAATCTGATACATCTATAATGCCGCTTTCGCCCACTGCAATTTTTGCATCAGGAGAGTCAAAATTGGCTTCGAGATTTTCTGTATTTATCTTTGGTGCATACTGAACTCTTGCTCCTTCTGCATTAACATCATCAAACCATGCAAAGTTTCTCTCTGTTTCGTCAATTCCGGGTGCCATTGTAAGATACTTTACTTTTCTGCTCTCTGTGTACTCAAGAACATTGATTGTATCAGCCTTAGCAAGGGGAACTACATTCTTTGTGTCTTCCCACAAAAATGCTTTTACCTTCGCTGTTCCCACAGGAATATCTGAGTATGTATAATGTACTCTGCCGGAATCCCCTGTATATTTCTTTTCGGTTCTTGTCGCAACGAGCGAGCCGTCTTTATCATAGAAAGCAAATATCAGTGTATAACTTAAATCCCTTAAATCATATTCATTTGAAAGATATACATCTGCCTTGCCGAATTTATCAACTGTAAAATCCAAATCAAATGAAACAAAATCATTAACAGCGGTCGCTTCGGTAATAGTATCTTCCATTCTTTCGCCGTTAACATTTAATACAAGTTCATAGTTGTCAACTGCTCCGTCTGTATAGGTAAAATCATCGAAAGAAAATTCAAACTGGTAGTTGCCGTCCTCTTCAATAATAACCTGACCAATATAGCCGATTGTTTCCTTTGACGGGTCAGAGCCGTTACTAACAAGCATAAGGCTTGCAGCATAGCCTGCATTTTCTGCTCCTGCATTGCCCTTTACTGTTACATAGCTTTGCGCTCCGTAGCTCTTAACTAAGGTTGGTTCAGCAGCTGCCAAGGATACAAGACAAGAGCTCAAAACTAAAACTGCAATCAGCAAAAGAGCCGATATTTTTCGTATTGCTTTCATTCGCTTTTCCTCCCTTTCTATTATTTAACCTTGTAGCTGTGCATAAGCGGCTTGAGATTACTTAAACTGTCGTAAAGCATAAATTCAACAGAACCCACACCGCTGTAATTATCTGATAATGTGAGGGGAACTGTGCTGTTTCCTGCACCTATGCTTACATTTTCAAAAATTTCCATATCAACGAACTTTTTGAGTCTGTCTCCGCTGTAGAATGCAGCAACTATAACCGCATCGTTTATTGCCGAAGCACTGTTTGTAAGGCTGAGTGATATATCTGTTCCTGCAGCGAGATTTCCGTCAGAAGGAATTGAAGATAGTCCACACGCTTTTGATATTACAGCATAAGTAGGTGCCAATTTAAAGGATATGTCAGAAAGAACAGATGCATTTCCAGAAAGCGGAAGGAAATCATTTGCAAATTTGAGTGTGTATGTTACACCATCAATTAATTCCTCGCTTGGTGTGAGACGAAGCTCGTTTGCTCCTACATAGCTTACCTTTGTATCAATCTGTGTATCGCCTTTGTATAATTTAACTTTATTGATGGAGTCAGAATTGTAAGCAGCAGTGAGTTTATCCATAGGCTGATTGAAAGTAAGTGTAAAATGCTTTGAAGGTTTCATTTCGCCGTTTTCGATAGAGCTCTTTTCTTCAAGCAGGTTAAATTTATGACTTCCTGCTATACGATAAATCTTCAGGTCATCTATACACAAATCAAAGCGTGATGCTTTCGCTTCGACAAAAAGATAGAAAGTTGGAGCATTGGCATCATCAGAGACAATTTTTTTTGTATTCTCGCATACAAAGAGTCCGTCTTCATCATATACATAAGCTGTTGTAATGAAATTATCTGCGGTTTCTGTAGTGGCTTTTGTAATCTTGAAAACAACCGTGTACCAAGTGTTAAAGTACATAGGCTCTATCGGTGTAGTGGCTTTACAGAAATAAAATCGGTCGAATTTTTTTCTGGTTATCTTCAATATGGATTCAGCATCGGCAGTTGATGCTTTAAACGAACCGCAAGTAGCTTCGAGACTTGTTTCAGTATCTCGGATATCAATAGAATTAAATTTGAATTTATACTCTACAAAAACAGTTTCGTTATAATCAAACTCAAGTGGTATTGTGCGTGGTTGAAAATAGTTGTTTGAATCTTTTGTAATCTGAATTCCGTTTGAACCGTTTACTCCAACGCCTTTGCGTATAACGGGAGATTCTGCGGTATATTCATTAGAAATAACTTCACTATCTTCATATCCTGAAAGAGGAACGCCTGCTTCGTCGGTGGTGATACTTTCAAAATCTTCCTGCCACAATTCTGCCTTACGGTTTTCAACAGTTGAAAAAACAAAAGATGTTGTATCGCCGATAAGTCCTCCTCCTGCCTTTGATGTAATACCTGAAAAATCAATAGTATAAGAATTATTCAGCAGAAAAGCATTTGCATGAGAAACCTTGACGGTTTTTCCGTCTGCCTCTACGCTGAGAGAAACCGGAACAGAACCGGTTGCACCGGTGATTGTAACTGCATTTTCCGAAGGCGTAGCAACCGCCTTGTCAAAGGTGAGGTAGATATTGTCATTTAAACCCACTTTGGAATCAGCGGTGAAAGTTTTACGCAGTGAGCCATACGAAGCGGAATCAAATGTAACAGGGTCAGTGGCTGCATCTAAGGTTTTGAAATTGATGGTTTTGTATGTATCTTCAACAGCTTTATTTGAAGTGTTTGTCAATGCGGAAATATCAATAGTGTACTCGGTATTTGACTCCAGATTACTGTCAGGATTTAAAGTAAAGCTATTAAATGTTACATTTTCTATTTTAGCCGAAACAGGTGTTTTAGTTGCATCAGAAGTCTTATACAACTTAACTGTTCCGCTCGCACCATACACAGGTGCTGTCATAGCCTGGTCAAAGGCAAGATTAAAGGTTTTGTCTAACGCAATGTTCTTATCGTTATTTGCTATGTTTGAACCAAAAGAATCTATACCGGGGGCAAGATCTGTAGTGTATTCCATAAGTTTTGCATTGTCAACTACAAAACGAAGAGGTGTATCGGTTGTATATACATATGATAGCACATAAAATGGCCAGAAATGAACAGTATCTGATGTTACTTTTGTTATATCTCTTTCTGCTGTAAGCTCTATCTCTCCTGCTTCATTAAGAATATATACCGATGTATGTTTGTTGGTGCCTGTACCTTTTACCATTGTAACAACATCATACCACTCACCATTGGTAACACTAAAATTACCAGATGTTGTACCATTTCCGTAGATTTTATTATCTGTTCTTAAGTGAAAACCCTGACCTGATGATGCAGGGTTGGCACCTGCTTCTCGTATTGCGGACATATATGCCAAAGTAGTGTCATACAGAGCATTCTTAGGAAAACTCTCAAAATTCAACTTATAGCGCATAATAAAAGCGCTGTTTGATGTAAGTGTAATGGCTCTTGTAGCCAATGTGGATCCGGTGTATCGCGTTGTTGTTCCTGAACCTGCAGTTGATGTGTCACAATGAACATAGAGTGAAGAACCACCGTTATAACCCTTATCAGTTGAAATTGAAAGATGCTTGCCGATAGTATTGTTCGGTTTAACAAACAATCCGCTTGCAGAACTACTTGTATAGTACATACTACTTGTACCACTTATAGTTCCCACATTTCCGGTTTCAAAGTCATCAACTGCAGAAGATGTTACCGCAGCTGATACCGGAACAGCAACGAGTGTCATAACAACCAAGCAAAAGCTCAGTATTAATGCACTCAAGCGTTTAAGATTCTTTTTCATTTTCTTCTCTCCTTTTATTTAAACTTTTTATTAAGAAACTTTATATATGCTCCCCAGTCTTCTCTGGAAAGGGCGTGTCCGTGGTCTCTCAGATGATAGCACACATTTCCGTCAATCCAGAGGTCGCCGACAGCAGGCTTTCTGTCTTCACACACGAGTCCTTCCTCTCCAAGAAGCTCCCATGCCTTTGAAGCGTTATATGATGTGAGAAACTCTGCCAGCGGATCCGCTTCCAAATCCAGAACCGCAGAGCTTACACACAGAAGTCTTGGTGCAACAAGTGCCAGCAGGAAGCTCTGGTCATAGGGCTTATGGTCTTCTTTTTCATCGGCATAGTCTTTGAAGTTTTCACAAAACCAATCCCAGCTTCCTCCCACGACAAAATCTGTTACCCTCTCACCTGTTCCGTGTTTGGAGGACGCCGCACCGCCGTAGCCGGAATCGTTGGATATAGCAGCTGCAAATCTCTCATCCTGTGCTCCGCACCAAAGGGCTGTTTTGCCAAGTCGTGAGTGTCCGATAACCGCAACCCTGTCTGTATCTACATCATCTCTTTCGTTAACAAGATAGTCCATAACACGGCTTGCCGCATATGCCCACATTCCTATTTTGCCCCATTCATCGGGCCTACGGTCTTTGGTTACACCGAAGTATGCACCCAATCCATCGGAAAAATCTCCGAAGTGGTCATCGTTTACAACATCCTTATATACCAATACCACCAATGCATATCCTGCATCTGTAATTTCCTCTACGGGAATATATCTGTCAGGAACTGGCCTAAATGCAAGGTGCAGAAAAACCGGAGGCTTGTTGACTTTTTTCGGAATAAAAACTTCGATTGGAAAAGTGAAAACGCCAAGCTGTGTTTCCATATGAATACTTACTTTCTGACTAAGTACTTTTTGAGCGTATGACTTGTTGCCGTCGTCCGAATATGTAACTTCACCCCACACCTTGACATCCATATCGGGAGTCTTTCCGTAAGAATATGTTTCCAAAAGTGAAAGCATCTCTTTCCTTCGTTTATCCCAGTTTTCGGAAGTAGCTTTTGTGTTATCAATCATTGTTAAAACATCAGGATATTCTCTCTCTTTTATTAATTCCTGTATCATACTATACCCCCAGAATACACTTTTGCTATTTTAATTTATTATCTCATTCGCCCAAAATATTGTAAATGCAAAATCCTGCAAACATTTTGCAGATTCTGCAAATGTACCCGATGCTTTATTTACATTTTCTTCAAACAATATTATAGTGTTTTACATAGGCAGTTTCTGCTTAAAAATTTTGTACAGGAGCGCAATACATATGAAACACGAAATCATTCCATTATCAGAAAAGCCTACCGAACACGGCTTTGTACCAACACTCAAAACATATCTTCTTGATACAATCCCTGAAAAAGACTGTTTGCGTCCTGCAATTATAATTTGTCCGGGAGGCGGATATTCCAGTTGTTCTTATCGCGAGGGCGAAAGAATAGCCACCGCCTACAACGCTGCAGGCTTTCACGCATTTGTGTTAAATTACAGCGTAGCACCCCACAAGCACCCCACACAAATAACCGATGCTGCAAATGCAATAAGATATGTTCGTTTACATTCGGAAGATTTTGGAATCAATCCTGATAACATTGTTATTATCGGGTTTAGCGCAGGCGGTCATCTGGCGGCTTCAATATCTACCCTTTGGAATAATGACACAATATTTTCCGAAGAGGAAATCAACTCTCAACTGCACAAGCCGAATGCTTGCATACTTGGCTATCCGGTTATTACCTCCGGAGACAAAGCCCATAAACGCTCATTTACAAATCTGCTGGGCGAAGATGCCAATAGCGAAATGTTTGATTTTATGTCATTGGAAAACAGGGTTTCACAAGCTACTCCCCCAACCTTCATATGGCACAGCTACGAAGACGCGGTTGTCCCTGTGGAAAATTCCCTGCTGTACGCCTCTTCCCTTGCAAGATTTCGCATCCCCTGCGAAATGCACATTTATCCGATAGGACCTCACGGTCTATCCAGAGCATCTGATGAAACTCTTTGGGCAATTCCAAGATTCAGAAGAAAATATGACTGGCTTGAGAAATCAGTTGAATGGCTCATTGATTTATTTGATTTAAAATATTTTGTACGTTAATTTAATATGTGCTGTAAAACAAAAAACTAAAGGAGACAACAAATTATGAAAGCATTATTATTGGGCGATTTATGCCACAAAGACAATAACCGTAACTATTTTCAGGATTTGGATATGGATGTTTTATTCAATGACACATTGACGTATTTTAACGGAAATGACATCTGTTTTGTCAATCTTGAATGTCCTATCACAGAATCAACCAATGAAATAAAAAAATTCGGACCTAATCTTAAGGTTTGCAGAGAGGTTGCCGATGTTATGAAAAAACTCGGAGTTACCATATGCGGACTCAGTAACAACCACATATTTGATTTTGGTATTGAAGGTGTTACGGATACAATGAATGCCCTCGAAGAAGTGGGAATCCCTTACACGGGTTTTGGCAAAAACTATGAAGATTCGCGTAAAAATTATATTGTAGAAAAAAATGGTGAAAAAGTTGCTCTTATAGCAGTGTGCGAACACGAATTTTCCTATGCCCTTGAGGACCGTATGGGAAGCCGTCCGTTTGATGAATTTGAAACTATGGCTGATATCCGCAAGGCAAAAGCCGAAGCAGACAGAGTTATAGTACTTTATCACGGTGGAAAAGAACATTGTCAGTATCCGTCCCCCAGACTTGTTAAGGCTTGCAGAGAAATGGCAAACAACGGAGCAGATGTGATTCTTTGTCAACATACTCATTGTATTTCCTGTTATGAAAATTATAACGGAAGTCATATTCTTTACGGACAAGGAAATTTCCATTTTGTAATCCATTTTGAAACCACTCCCGAAATATGGCATGCATCTCTTATGGTGAGATATGATACAATTACCAACGAAATTGAGTTTATTCCTACCATAAACACAGAATTTGGCATCGAGCTTGCCAAGGGAGACAAAAAAGAACAGATTATGCATGATTTTTACGAAAGAAACAAATCTCTTGCTGACGGAACATGGCGTGACGGCTGGCGTGAATTTTGTGAATTAAAAAAAGGAGTATACTTAAAGTCTGTTAAAGATGAGCCGGATGCAAATGAAATCCAAAGAGGCGAAAGACTGTTTGCACATTATCTTGATTGTGAATCACATACTGATGTGTTGCGAGAACTCTATAAAACTGCAAATCACAGAAATGAAAAATGATTTTTCTTTATTAACATTAACTGCATAGTTGCGGCTTTGTGCAGGGTGTAATACCAAAAGGGGGTGTAAATTTGTGAGAATTTACACCCCCTTGGCGGTAGGAAAATAAGATTCAGAAAAAGCGAATCTTACATCACCGATTTTTTATTTATTTCTCTATAGCATAGATATAATCATCTATCAAATCTTTTATTTTATCTTTAATAAGCCACTGTGCACTTACTGTTGATTGTCTTTCATTTCTCAGGTGCTTATACTGAGACGGCATATACTGACTTATCAGAGTGAGAGGAATTTTGGCACTATTTATATTGTTCACCAAAATATCAACTGCTTCATCTACGCATTTTTCGGTCATATAGTATCTGCATCTGTCAGAATAGCTGAAGCTCATTGAAAGTGCTATATCCCCTCTTGTGCCATGATAATGCTTTTCCCAATTAGACGGGTTATCAAGCATAACACTTTCCACAACATTTTTTACATTGGAAAGTCTTACATAGGGCTTCGTTTTATAAATTTCCTTTTCGATGAGTTCCAAAGCATATACAGCTTCACGATAGGCAAATGTCAGAGCAGGTCCCACCTTTAAAATTCCTACCCCATCTCTTACCATTTCTCTGAGGCATTCTTTGGTTTGATAATCCGTTGAATGTCCCTCGAAAATCAGTCCGTTATAATTTTTTAAGGCATTTACAAGGTCCTGTGCCTTTTCCGGATTGTATTCGCATACAGAATCGTCTGCAAATTCAACACCCGGTTGAATAACAACAGCAACTACATCATCAAATGATAATCCGTTTTTTGCATAAATCTCCTTAAAGATTTCTACTGTTCTTACAAAATCCTCTGTTTTTGTAACTGCCACGCTATCCTCATTTTCTTCAGCACCGCCGGGAATCGGAACTTCACTTCCTACAATGAAAACAGGTTCCTGCGCATCGGAATTTTGTTTCTTTAAAGCTTCAAAGCTCTCTTTTGCCTGTTTATACAGCTGTGCACTTCTTTCGGCAATCACTTCGTCCGAAAGTCTCTCGGTCAGACTGTCTCCCGAGAGCCGCATACTCGTATCAATATGTATTTTTGTATATCCTGCCATTACATACTCATTTATGAGCTGACGGGAATATTCCATCGCCTTCGCAGGATCCTCCTTCTGCCATACCAACGGTCCAAGATGGTCTCCTCCAAGGATTATTTTGCTTCTTTCAAACCCGACTCTGTCGGCAATATCAAAAACCATATTTTTGTAATCTGCCGGTCGCATTCCCGTATAACCGCCAAATTGATTTACCTGATTTGCTGTAGCTTCGATTACTGCAAATGAATCGGTTTCCTTTGCTTTTTCAAAAACAGCTTCGATAACCCATTTATTTGCCGTACATGCAGAATAGCACCCTGCATGTACACCTTCTTTTTGTTTTTTGACTATTTCTTTTATATAATTCACGATAATTTCTCCTAAACTTAAGCACACGGGAGTCGAACACCGCATGGTTTTAAAATGTCAAATTCGTCTGATACCGCATAAAATCTCTTGAAAATACGTCAGTATTCTCTTCGATATTTTATTTGTCTCATCCAAATTTGTCTATTTTAAAACTCTTCGACCTTAAATGCATAAAATTTAGTACAATTTTTATGCGGAGGACGAAG
>JAZPXS010000322.1:0-2965 GCA_045543775.1 Clostridia bacterium | reverse complement strand
GGAAATACTTGACGGTGCAGATTTAACCGCCGACATCACAAGAGCAGAATTTGCGGCAGTTGCAGTTAAGGTTTACGAGGCGCTTTCGGGAACGGCGGCACTCCCTGCACTTGCAAATCCCTTTACGGACACAACCGATGTTGAGATACTCAAGGCATACAATATAGGTGCGGTAAACGGAACTTCGGCTACAACCTATTCACCCAACGACCTCTTAAACCGTGAGCAGGCAGCAACGATGCTGTCACGTGTATTCAAGAGAGTCACGCTCCCCGGCTGGACACTTGCAACAGATTCACAGTTTACACTTCCTTATGAAAAGCCCACACCCTTTGCGGATGACAAAGATATCTCCGATTGGGCAAAGGACAGTGTGTACTTTATGGCGGCAAACGGAATTATCAACGGTGTTGGTAACAACAAGTTTGCACCCAAGAACGTAACAACCGAAGAACAGGCAAACGGCTATGCAAATGCAACACGCGAGCAGGCACTCATTATAGCAGTTCGTATGGTTGAAAATCTGAAGAAATAACGTAGACGTCAATAAGGGGCGGCTCCTCCGCCCCAGCCTTTATACAAGGAGGAATATATGATGAAAAAGCTGCTGGTAATTCTTTTAGCAGGTCTTATGACATTTTCTCTCGCCTCATGTGACCTTGACAGCATACTCTCGGAGGTCGAGAACCAAATAGAACAGCAGGAACAGCAGACAGAAGAAAATAATGATGAAACCATCAAAGAAAGCTTTGCCGATTCAAACACAGATAACGATGCAGAAACATCAGAAACATCAGAAACAGAGGACGAAGCATTAAGCGTTGCAGATTTCCTGAAAATATACGGCTTCGCCGAAGAAGATATAACGCCCAATCACTTTGTTTCCTTTGATGAGCTTGAAATGGACGGCAGCACCCCAGCAGGAAAGAGAGGCAGTACGGGTTATATCACAATAAACGTTGACAAAGACGCAACAACCGAAGAGGACTTCAACGCTTGGTTTGAAAAGCTATATGCAAAGATGATTTCTCTTTCCGATGACGGCAAGCTTTACAAAGATGCCGAAAAAAAGACCGAGGCAACCTCGCTTGCTGACCTTCAGAGCGAGGCTTGGTGGGCAGTTCTCCCGGGAAGCAGCTGTATGTTCAAGACAGAGCTTGCAAACGGTTCGGCAACCCTGCATCTTGCTTACAGATATGATATAGATCTCGGTGTTTATAAGCTGAGTATTATGTATTGGAGTTAAAACTATTTTAAGGAGGATAACACTATGAAAAAGATATTAGCAATACTTTTGGCTGGCTTGATGCTTCTTTCCCTTGCCTCATGTGGAGGAAGTCCTAATAAAAAGGCAATAGTCGGCACGTGGAAGCTTGTTGACACCGAAACCGAAACCGAATACGGTCTCGGAATACAGTTTACCGATGACGGCAAGGTTCGCTACGGACTTACCGAGGATATGTTCGGTGACGATGAAGACATTGACGAAGCCCTTGCGGGACTTGATATGCTGATGACTATCGAGTACGAAATCAAGAGCGATACCGAAATGGAGCTTACGGCAAAAGCACTTTTCGGTCTCGCAAGCGAAAGTGATACCGTTGAATACAAGCTCGACGGCGATACGCTTATTTTTGACGGTGTAACATACACACGGAATAAATAAGAAAGGAGACCACCATGGCTAAATTCTGTACCAACTGCGGCAAGGAAATCCCCGAGGGAGTAGCTTTTTGTACCGAATGCGGAACAAAGGTATCTAAGCCTAAAGCGGCAACGGAACAGCCGGCAGAGGCAGTCGCAGAAAAAGCTCCCGAAGCGGTAATAGCGGAAAACACACAGCCTGCGGCACAGCAGCCTGCTGCACCACAGCCACAGGCTACATATCAGGCACCCCCTCAGCAAGGCTATCAACAGCAACCGCCTCAGGCACCGCCCGCACAAAACTACGGCCAGCCCCAATATCAGCAGCCTTATACTCCACCTCCCGCACAGCCTATAGCGCTAACGGCAGAATCGGTCAAGGGGACGAAATACGAGCCTATCTCGGCGTGGGGATTTATAGGAATAATGCTCCTTATGTGCATACCGGTTGTCGGACTTATCCTTACGATAGTCTGGGCGTGCGGCGGATGCCGTAAGATATGCAAGCGGTCACTTGCAAGAGCTACCATAATTATGACGGTTATAGGTATTGTTATCGGCATCATTTTCGCGCTTGTAGGCGGAGCACTCATAAATTCTCTGCTTGACAAGGCAGGAATTGAAGCAAACGGCGAAGGCATTTTCAGCGGACTGTCGCTTGGCAGTAACGAAGATGAAAACGAAAAAGAAAAGTCGGGCGGTCTTTTGGGACTTTTCGGCGGATCTGAGGACACAGAAAGCTCTGATTACAGCGAGCTGGGACAGCTTGGCGAGGCACTCGGTGCTCTCGAAGCACTTGCAGGGCTTACGGGCGGCGAATCCGGCGACCTTAGCGGTCTTTTTGGAAATATTGAGGATATAAATGCCCAAGCCGAGGCGAAAAATAACGGCTGGCCCAAGGCTCTTCGCAAATATCCCGGTGGCACACAGGCGGCTGTTGCCTCCTACCGCACAGAAATAAGCGACACCTCCGAGGAGGAAATGCTCTCTTGGATAAACGGACTTAAATCCGACGGCTACAAGTACACCGATTTTTACGGGTTCGGAATGAGCGAGGAGGATATGCTCTCGTCAGGCGGCTGGTGGGGCACCAACGGCACCTACTATATAAGCGTTTCCTATTATGACGGAACGGTTACGGTAGACCACCTCACAGAGCTTCCCGATCTTGAAAGCTACTTTAACTGATGATGAATTAACCCCACTGAAAGCGAGGTTACGTAAATGAAAAAGTTAATTGCAATACTGCTCGGCGTTATAATGGTTTTTTCGCTGGTTTCCTGCTTTGAAGACACGGAAAAGCCATCGGGTGGCGAGGAAA
>JAZPXS010000321.1:0-3290 GCA_045543775.1 Clostridia bacterium | reverse complement strand
ATGGAATCCGGTATGCGGTAACCCATAGATTTCATAGGGATAAGTGCAATTCCCATTCCCATTTCCAGATATTTTACGACATACTCGGGATCTTCACATTCTATGGATGTGTCAGGCACAATGCCGGCTTTTTCAAAAAATTCATCCATATAGTTTCTTTGGGCACTTCCCTTGTGCATACATATAAATTTACTGTGTTTTATATCCTCTGTTATAACAGTATTTCTGTTATACAGGGGATTGTTTTTTGGAACGGCGAGCATTACTGCCTCCCTAAGCCAGAACTCTTTTCGAAAATGCTCGTTGGATATGTTATCGTCGGCAACGATTATGTCAAAGTCGGCAAGCTCTGAAATATTACTCGGAACAGTGTGCTTTATGATAAAAGATATTTCAGGATATATTAGCTTAAATCGTGTAATCACTTCGGTCACTTTTTGCCTGTTGGCAAGGATGAGCAGGCGGATTTCTCCTGTTGGGGTTTGTGACAGGTCTGCAATTTCTATTTTAGCTTTTTTGAAAGCTTCACGGGATGTTTCTACGGCTTTAAGCAGGATTTTTCCGTATTCGTTAAGTTTTATTTTGTTGGCTGTTCTGTCAAAAAGAGGTACACCGATTTTACTTTCAAGCTTTTTTATGCTCATAGAAACAGTTGAAGAGGGAACACCAAAAAAATCTGCTGTTCTGGAAAAGTTCTCCGTTATTGCCGCATTTTCAAAGTATTTTAAATACAAAGGTAGCATATACATCCTCCGGTAAATTAAGTCTAATTACATAATACCATATATTTTTATATATAGCAAGGGCAACTAATCGTATTATTTACAATAAGGTGTAAAAGATGTATAATGTCAAAAAAGGAGTGATTAATATGAAAAAAGGAATACTGTTTTCCGTCATCACTGCAATACTCTTTGTAACCCTTGAACCGGTAAGTAAGCTTATTGCCAATGATGTAAACCCCTATGCCATAACATTCTGGCGATTTTTGATAGGTGCTGTTATTATTTTACCATTTGCGGTACATAAGATGAAAAAGAACAATATAAAAGCAGATTTAAAGGATTTTGCTTTTATTTCTCTGTGGGGAGTTGTCCTTGTATGCATAAGTATGATATCCTTGCAGATAGCAGTAAAAATGGCAGATTCTCCTTCAATTATTGCAATAACTTTTTCCTCTAACTCTATTTTCACAATTATATTTGCAGTGCTTATATTAAAAGAAAAGTTTACAAAAAATAAAATTATAGCTCTTGTACTGGGTATTATAGGTGTAATATTCTGTGCAGATTTTTCTTCCGGAACAAATCTGGAGTCGGTTCTCCTTGCACTGTTCTCTGCAGTTAGTTTTAGCCTATATACAGTACAAAGCCGTAAATATGTTAAAAAATACGGTAGCTTTGTTCAGTCAGGACTGGGATTTTTTGCCGGAAGCATTGTTTTGCTTATAGCACTTGTAATTCTTGGTGTAGATGTTACCCCGTCGGTTACTCCGAATGTAGTTATAAATCTTTGCTATCTTGGTATATTTATAACAGGTATAGGTTATATATGCTACTTTGTTGCCATCGAAAAGGGCGGTGCAATAATGGCTTCTCTTGCATTTTTCATAAAGCCTATCCTTACCCCCTTTGTAGCTCTTGCGGTTAACAATATTGTGCCGGATTACAAGGTGTTTCTGGCGGTTATCTTCATTGTGGGAGCATCATACTTTGCTACATACAAGAAAGAAAAAGTTAAATAAAACATAAATTCAAGGTGCTGTTATTACAATAATGGCACCTTTTTGATTGACATTCTTTTTAGTTTTGAGATATACTGTAATATATAGAAAATAAAAGGAAAGCGTTATGAAGTATAAAAAAATACTCCCGGGGATATTTTTGTCCCGTCCCAACAGATTTATAGCTTATGTAGAAATCGACGGCGATGTTCAGGTTTGTCATGTCAAGAATACCGGAAGATGCAAAGAGCTTCTCTTGCCGGGGGCAAAGGTATAAGCAGTTGCGTTAGTATCCGAACTCGCCAAAACCAAGTAAAATATCCGTTTTTCTCCGTTGTCGGTCTTGAAATACGACAGTATTCCTGCGACCTGCCGCCTCGAAAAACAATCTATTTTATCTTGATTTTGGTTCGAAGAATTTTCGGTGCTGTGTTTTTGCGTCAACGCGAGGCAAAAACGGAGCTAATGCTGACGCATTTGCGAGTATTTTAACGATGCAGTGGCGTAAAAGCACGCACCCAAAACGGGTTCGGATACTGACGCAACTGCTTGGGGAGAAAAAATGTCAACATATTATATAGATGCTTTTGAAGGCTCAGACAAAAATGACGGCTTGTCGCCGAAAACACCAAAAAGCTCTGAGCTTGGCATAGCTGCAAAGCCGGGAGATAAAATACTTTTCAAACGAGGCACCCTTATGAGAAGACCGCTTGCTGTCACAAGCGGCAATGAGGATAACCTGATAACTTACGGTGCCTATGGCGAGGGTGACAAGCCGGTGTTCTGCGGTTCGGTTAATATGAGCGATGCCGCATTTTGGACAGAGGAAAAGGAAAATATATGGTTTTGCGACAAGGTGGACTACGAAGCTTGTAACTTTATTTTTGATTATGGCGACAGCTACGGAACACTGAAGTGGAATCTTGATGAACTGCAAAGTCGGGGAGACTTTTATGATAATAATTTCGGAATGACAAATAGTTTTCGACCGGTAACCCCCGATCACAGAATTTATATGTATTCAGAGGGCAACCCCGCATTGATTTACAAGGATATTGAGTGTGCTGTTGCATACGACAGAGTACTTGCCAAAAATGTTCCTTATGTCAGCTTTGAAAATATCAGGTTTTTAAATGCCGGTATGCACGCCATAGCAGGTGATTCCGAAAGCAAAAACATCAGAATACATAACTGCGATTTTGTAAACATCGGCGGATGTGTCTGGAATAACGAACGTCGGATACGCTTTGGCAATGCGGTTGAATTCTGGAATGTTGCAGAAAACATAGAGATAACACATTGCTATTTTGATAATATATATGATTCTGCCACATCGCACCAGGGGGATTCCGGCTGTAAGAGGGGCGAGAATATCCACATAGATAACAATGTTTTTCTGAGAGTTGGTATGGGAGCCTATGAGCTTCGTAACAGAATACCTGACAACAGTAGTTTTTCAAATAATATATGTGCCTATGCAGGAGAGGGATTTTCCAAAAACGGAGTAGTTATGCCCCGTAATTCCGAAATATGGGCCGAACCTATGGGACATCACATATTTATGTGG
>JAZPXS010000320.1:0-9743 GCA_045543775.1 Clostridia bacterium | reverse complement strand
TCTTCATCACGGAAGCACTTAACAATCTGATAGTATCTGTCCATACCGGATATCATAAGAAGCTGTTTGTAAAGCTGGGGTGACTGTGGAAGTGCGTAGAACTTACCATTATGAACACGGCTTGGTACAAGATAGTCTCTTGCACCTTCCGGTGTACTCTTCTGAAGCATTGGTGTTTCAATTTCCAAAAATCCGTTTTCATCATAGAAATTACGAACGATTTTTGCAATCTTGCTTCGAAGTATCATTCTTCTCTGCATATCAGGACGTCTTAAATCAAGATATCTGTATTTGAGACGGAGCTCTTCCTTTACGTCACTGTTTTCCACAATATAAAAAGGCGGTGTAAGACTGGAATCAAGTATTCTGAGTTCAGAAACTGCAATTTCCAACTCTCCGGTCTTCATATTCTTGTTAACAGACGAACGCTGAGAAACTATACCCTTTGCAGCCAGAACATATTCGCTTCTTACCTTTGCTGCTTTTTCACAAAGCTCTTTGTTATCAATATCAAATACTAACTGGATAATTCCGGATATATCTCTGAGATTGATAAATATAAGTCCGCCAAGATCTCTTACCTGATCGGCAAATCCCATTACAATGACTTCCTTGCCAATGTCATCCTTAGTAAGATTGCCGCACATATCGGTTCTTTTAAAATCAGTTATTTTTTCAAACATCATATGCCTCCGTGTGTTTTAAATTACATTTTTTGCTATCTCAGAAGCTGTGAGCTCAATTTCTGCAGACTCTCCGAGCTTCATATTTTTTAGCATAATTTTTCCTTCATTTATCTCGTTATCTCCTATTATAAGAGAATAATCGCAACCTAGCTTATTTGCTTGCTTCATTTGTGCCTTAACACTTCTGTCGAGTTTATCATAATCAGCACTTATACCCAACTTTCTTAAATCGTGTACAAGACGTTGTGCAAAAAACGCACTTTCTTTTCCGATGTTACCAACAAAAACTTTAATGGTGTTCTGATTATTCACTTCTATAGCTTGTTTTTCCAAACAAAGCAGTAATCTTTCTATGCCTATTGCAAAACCACACGCCGGTGTTGACGGACCGCCAAGCTGTTCAACAAGACCGTCATAACGACCGCCGCCGCATATTGTGGTATTGGAACTATCAATATCCGCTGTTATTTCAAATACTGTTTTGGTATAATAATCAAGACCGCGTACAATATCCGGATCTACAACAAACGGAATATCCATATTGTTTAGAGAAGCTCTGACACACGAAAAATGTTCTGCACATTCGTCACAAAGAAAGTCGATAAGTCTTGGTGCATCTTTTATAATATCCTTGCAAATCGAGGATTTACAGTCAATTATACGCATTGGATTACGATCATATCTGCTTTTGCATGTTTCGCAAAGGTTGTCATAGTTTTCAGCCAGATACTCTTTGAGTTTTTCGTTATATGCTTGTCTGCATTTGGGACAACCTATACTGTTTATGCGAAGAGTAAGATCCTTTATGCCCAATCTTTCAAAAAGCATAAGTGCAAGCTCAATTATCTCTGCATCAGCACTGTAATGCTGAGTACCAAAATATTCAACACCAAACTGATGAAACTCTCTCATCCTGCCAGCCTGAGGCTTTTCGTATCTGTAACAACTTATCTGATAGTAAAGCTTTGTCGGCTGCGGATTATTGAATAAACCGTGCTCTATAAAACTTCTCGCAGCTCCGGCGGTACCCTCAGGACGAAGAGTAATACTTCTGTCCCCTTTGTCATTAAAGGTGTACATCTCTTTTTCAACAACATCAGTTGTATCTCCCACACCGCGGGAAAAAAGTTCTGTATGTTCAAAAACAGGCGTGCGTATCTCGTTTACACCAAAATCAGCACAAAGTTTTCTTATTGCTTCTTCAACATATTGCCATTTGTGAGAATTTTCCGGCAAAATATCTGCCGTTCCCTTTGGTGCCTTTGTTAGCATAGCATTTCCTCCAAAAGTATTTATTAATAATATATATAGTATATTGTACAAAAAACTAAAAAGAAAGTCAACCTATAAGTTTGTCATCGTAATTAGCTCTTGATCCTCCAATAAACTTAGGTCTTGTCCTTGCTGCAGTGACATAAGCCTTACCTATTGTATTTATTTTAAGTCTTACAGGAACTGCAACCTTTTTGAGATGCATACCTATAAGTGTAGAACCAATATCAATTCCTGCGTCAGCTTTAATCTCTTCAACGGCAATCGGGTCTTTGAAGGTTTTGTATGCCTCCGTAGCAAAGGAGCCTCCCGCCTTTGGCTGGGGTACGGCGTTTACCGGCTCCAAAAAAGGAACTGCTTCCCTTTCAACAATTATTGCTCGATTCAGATGTTCACAGCACTGAGCAGCAATGTATATCCCCACGCTGCTAAAAACATCATAAAAACTTTTAAAAAGCACTTGTGCAGTATCGGGACTCGAATTAGTTCCGAGTTTGTCCCCAAGAACTTCACTTGTGGAACATCCGATAACAACAATATCCCCTTTTTTAAGATGTGCTTTCTCTATAAGCTCCTCTGCACAAGCAATACATTGTTTAGAAATTTCATTCATTTTCATTACCTCCCACAAGATTGCGTAACCAAATTTTTTTCTTTATGAATATAAATCCAAGTAAAGCCTTTAAAATATTTGTTGATTCAACTGCGGTATATGTTATTATTACAGGAACAAAGCTTTTGCAAACAAAAGCAATGGCTCCGCATCCAAAAAGTACAAAAAAACCGTCAAAAAGCGAAGTAACCAAAATTCTTCCACCTGCCCTCAATATAAAATACGAAGAATTTTCGTAGCACAAAAAAGGCATGAAAATTGCAGTTACCTTGATAAATTGCACAGCCCATCTTTCGGATTCGGAAGACACATTGTAAAGATAAGGTACAAAATCTGCTGCAAAAAATGTCAAGATTGCAATAACAACACTTACAGACAGAGCGAAAAAATTAAATTTATGTACATCATCAATAGCCTTTTCAAAGTCATTTGCACCAAGGTCATTGCCGACAACAATACCCGTTGCAATGCCAAGAGAGCGAAAGCTTATATTCAGCAAATTTGTAACCGTGGATGAAATACTGCAGCCTGCTACAATTGCAAGTCCATAGCTGCTGTAACACATTGTAAGAAATGACATACCTACTGACCACATTATTTCATTGGCAAGAAGAGGGATTCCTTTTTTTGTGAATTGCTTTACCATATCCATTGGTATGTGCAAGCTTCTGAGTGCATTTCTAAAATGAGGGTGTTTTTTCAGTGTAGCACGTATGTATACAAGTACTATACTACATTCTGTAAATCGTGATATCACTGTTCCGACTGCAGCACCTGAAACACCTAACTTCGGGAAAAAACCTATTCCAAAAATCAGAAGATAGTTGAGAATGGTATTTACCGCTAAAGCACACACACCGGCAATCATAGGAACAAAGGTTGAGCCTGTTTCCTTAAGCGTGCTTGCAAAAATTTGCGTTATAATATATGGCAACAAACCTATGGTCATAATATTCAGATATTCTTTAGCATACCCAAATGCAACCACAGTGTCACAATCGTAGCTTCCGTCATGAAGATAAAGCTTTATCAGAAACTCTCCGCCAAACTTAAAAATTGCTATAGTTGCAATCAATATAACGGAAGAAACAAAAGTTTTGTATCTCACAGTGTAGCGTATTCCCTCACTGTCATTTTTTCCAAAAAACTGCGAGGTGAAAATACCTGCACCGCTAACTGCACCAAAGGTTGCAAGATTGAATACAAAAATGAGCTGATTAATTATTGCAACGGCAGAAACCTGCTCAGTTCCGAGGGAACCTACCATAACATTATCGAGCATATTTACAAGATTTGTTATGAAATTCTGAAGAATTATTGGTACTGCAACAATAAGAAGCATTTTATAAAATTTTTTGTCACCAATATACTTCATTTATGCACCTCATATTCCCAGTAATATTCCTGCCATCGTAAAATACAGCAAAAGCGACATAGCATCAACAATGGTTGTAATAAACGGACTTGCCATTACTGCCGGGTCGAAACCAATCTTTTTTGCTCCTATTGGAAGCAGACACCCAATAAACTTAGCAAACAAAACTGCAAGTATAAGAGTAATGGATATAACCAAAGATATATCCAGTGCAAGCCTGTCTATAACTATACATTTTATAAACATAACAAGTGCCAGACTTATTCCGCAAAGAAAAGCAACTCTGAACTCTTTCCAAAGAACACGCAAGGTATCGCTATACTCAATCTCCCCTACTGAAATTCCGTGAATAACAGTAACAGATGCCTGAGAACCGGAATTACCTGCTGTATTCATTATCATTGGTATAAATGCAGTGAGGATGATATGTGCCTTAAGTGCATCCTCAAAAAAAGACATAATCATTCCGGTGAATGTGGCAAGAATCATAAGAAGAGCAAGCCAGGGGATTCTTTTACGCCAAGTTTCAAAAACGGTTGTACGCATATAAGGTTTGTCGTTTGGAACAATAGCTGCCATTTTTTCGATATCCTCAGTAGCCTCGTCCTGAAGAACATCAATAGCATCGTCAAATGTAACAATACCAACCATTCTTTTTTCTTCATCAACAACAGGAAGAGCAATAAAATTATACTTATCAAAGTAATATGCAACGCTCTCCTTATCCTCTGTTGTGAGCACATATATGGGGTTTGTTTCCATAATGCTTTCTACTGTATCTTCACCGCTTGCAAGGAGAAGATCCTTGACAGTGACAATGCCAAGAAGCTTGTTGTTTTCCGTAACATAGCAAGTATAAATCGTTTCCTTGTTGAGTCCTGTAAGCCGTATGTGTTTTATTGCATCGTCAACGGATACATTCCGTTTAAGGCTTACATACTCCGTAGTCATAATGCTTCCGGCACTATCCTCCGGATATTGAAGAATCATATTTATACTCTTTCGCGTATCAGCATCTGCTGCCCGTAAAATTCGTTTTACTACATTTGCAGGCATTTCCTCTATGATGTCAACCGCATCATCTACATAGACCTCATCCATAACTTCTTTAAGTTCCTTGTCCGTAAAATTATGGATAAGTTCTTCCTGACTTTCAGATTCCATTTCTACAAAAGTATCTGCTGCCAGATCTTTTGGGAGAATCCGAAAAGCCAATACTAATTCATCTTTTTCCAGTTCGGACATAAAGAGTGCTATATCCGCAGGATTCATAACATTGAATGCATCTTTAAGTGCATAAAAGCACTTTGATGCAAGGAGCTCTTTGAGCTCAATTATTGTTTTGGTTTCATTCATTGGTAATCCCTCCCGAAAATAATAAAAGGAAGGAAGCAATGTATGCAATTATAAAAAGCGGCAAAGCAGAATCAACTGCAACGCCGCCGGTGTATGGTCAAAACAATATACATTTCGGCAAAATGAAAGATACCGAAAAAACACTGATTTGGTTACACCCGACATAACTTGCATTACTACTGCCTCCGGCATCCATTCAATCTCACCTCACTAAATTTTTTTACAATATATTTTACCACATTTAATCATTAATAACAATAGTTTTTATTAATTTTCCGTGGTATTTTACTGAGAAATATCCTCATTTGACTCAGAATTTATCTTTTTTGTCTTTACAATCTTTGCACTAATAGTAATAATTCCTACAACAACAAACAAAACAGATACTATCTGAGATACACGAAAGTTACCGGCTACAAGACTATCTGTGCGAAGTCCCTCAATCCAGAATCTCCCGAGTCCATATAAAATAATGTATTCCAAAAATACTTGTCCGTCAAATTTCCTTTTCTTTAAGCAAGAAATAAGAATTGCAATAACAACTAAATTCCAGAGAGACTCATATAAAAACGTAGGATGAACAGGAAGTGACGGGTCAACAGGAACACCATCTGCCAAAAGATTAGCCAGTTCTCTCTTAATTTCGTCACCGGTCATAGCCCAAGGAAGAGTTGTATTTACCCCAAAGGCCTCCTGATTAACAAAGTTACCCCATCTGCCGATACACTGTCCAATGGCGAGCCCTATGGAACCTACATCGCAAACAAGACCAAGGTTTTCCTTTTTTATCCTGCAGTAAATTACAGTCACTGCAATGGCACATAATATAGCTCCGTATATTGCGATACCGCCATTCCATATCTGAACAATTTCCTCAGGATGTAATCCGTAGTATTCCCAACGAAAAGCGACATAATATGCTCTTGCACCGATTATGGAAACAGGAGCAGCAAACAAAACCACATCAAGTATAGTATCCTTCTTAAGACCTACTTTTTTCGAAAGATATACGGCAGTGACAACCGCCACAAAAAAACCGATAGCGATTATAATCCCATACCAGTAAATATCTTTATTACCTATTGTAAATGCAACCCTGTCTATTTCAAATTTCAAACCCAAATAAGGAAAGGAAATATAGGACATTTCCATTTTCACCTCTAATCATTTATCTGTTGGTAGAACAACACTCATTGCCATATTGTCTTCTTTAAATATTTCTTTAAAAACACCATTGGCAAATTCAAGATCAACACTTTCAAATACTTCAGCAAAATCAAAAACATTTATTCCGCTCAGAATGTACCGTGTAATCATATTTCCGATTGTTTCCACATTATTAAAGCTGCGCAGATATGAACCGAAAAACGCTTTTTTAATTCTGGCGAATTCATCAGCATCGAGTCCTGTATCGGTGATGTCTTTAATTTCATCCATAATACGCTCTTTAACTTCGAGAGGCTTTTCACTTTCTCCGGCAATAACTGCACAGGCAAATTCTGATTCTGTGGAATTATCAGTACCAAAGCTTTCGTTGACAAGTCCTTCTTCATACATTGAATTATAAAGCTTACTGCTCCTGCCAAAAAGCATACGAGATACTATTTCCAGTGCTATTTCTCTTTTTAAGAGTTCATTGCCTCTTTTTAGATTATTATCTTTAAACCCTATATTAAACAAAGGAATGGAAACACTCGCTTTGTCCTCAATGTATTTTTTTGCAATGCTATGCGGTTCTTCTTCAAAAATACATTCTATGCTATTTTTAAGCGGTGTTCCTTTTATGCATTCATCAACAATGCTGAAAATGTTTTCTACATCAACGTCACCAACGACGCAAACGACCATATTTGCAGGATTGTAAAATGTATTATAGCATTTGTAAAGAACATCCTTATCTATTTGTGATATACTTTCAACTGTGCCGGCAATGTCTATACGAACAGGATTTACGTGATATAGCGCCTTGAGCAGATTGAACATTACCACCCACTGTCCGTCATCGTCATACATTCTTATTTCCTGACCGATTATTCCCTGTTCTTTTGAAACATTTTCTTCTGTAAAATACGGTTCCTGAACATATGAAAGTAAATGTCTGAAGCTTTCCTCAAAATTTTCTGTGCAAGAAAAAAGATAGTTTGTATGAGTAAAAGAAGTGAAAGCATTGGCATTTGCACCAAACTCTGAAAATTTATCAAATGCATTTGTTCCGTCACTTTGCTCAAACATTTTGTGTTCAAGAAAATGAGCAACACCGTCAGGAATTCTGAATGCTTCGGTTTCCCCTTCCGGAACAAAACAATTATTTATTGAACCAAACTTGGTGGCGAAGGTTGCGTATTTTTTGATGCATCCTTTTTTGGGAACAACAAAAACGCCAAGCCCGCTTTTATGTTCACCAATATACATTGTTTCATTAAGCTTTGAATTAAATATTTTTTTATAATCCATACCTTACGCCTCCTTTCCTCTAAGAAAATATACTGTGTTTAGTTTTACATCAGAAAGTGCATCCATAACATCGCTTCGTGTTATTTTTTGTATCTTTTCGATTGCTTCATCTATGCTGTCGGAATTTTTTGAAAATTCTGCAGAACGATAATATTCCTTCATAGAATACGGGCTATCCTTATATGAACGATAGGAATTTATGACAAAACCTCTTGCAACCTCCAGTTCATCATCGGTAAAATTACCACCGGCAATGTTTTCAAGTTGTTTTACAATTTCCACTCTTGCTTTGTCATAGTTTGAAAACTCAATTCCTGAGCTCACAAGCATAATTCCGCGAAATCTATCAAGCATCGAAGATGCATAATAACAAAGACTCATTTGCTCCCTGACTGTATTAAAAAGCCTTGAGTGAGCACCGGATCCGTAAATACTGTTACCAAGAAGAAGTGCATAGTAATTATCATCATCAACTGTTATACCTGTTGTGAATCCCATTGCAAGTTTTCCTTGTGCAACATCAAAAGAATCTTCACAAAATTTGGGTTCATTGACTTTAGCGACAGAAGTACACGAAACATCAAACCTTTTCGGAACAATTCCAATACTCTTAAAGTAATCGGAAATAAACTTACAGAAAAACTCCGCATCTATGTCCCCGACTACATAAATATCAATAGTGCTTTTGGTAACTATTGACTTGTAGTGTTGGGTAATGTTTTCGGCATTGAGACTATCAAGATCTTCAATGTACCCAAATTCAAAAAGCGAATTTTCGTCCCCCTTGCACATTTCTTCAATGCAACGATAATTTGCATAGGAACGCTTATCGTTAATGAGGCTTTCTATGTCATCCTTAAGGTTCTGCTTTTCTGTATCAAAAACATCCTTAGGGAATATTTGATTTTCAAGGTTCGGCTTAAAAATCATATCAAGCATCAGCTCAATACATCTTTCGGAAATACTCTCTCCCGTATATTCATCATTTAAAAAATTAACAGAAGAAACTATGCTTTGTACAGAGGATTTTTTTGTTATGTTCACATCAAACAAAGTTCCGTATAAATCATCAGCATATACTCCAAGTTCGAACATACTCTTGCATCTTTGGGTACCCCTGGTCAGCAGCTTTGACAGCAAAGCATTTTTAGTAACTTCATCCCTGCAAAGTTTTCTGTTGAGGTATATACTTGCAGAAACTGTCTTGTATTTTTTATCAGGTATATAGTAAAAATTTATACCTTCTGCTATTGAAGTTGTTATAATATCGCTCATAAATTTGTCCTTTCGCAAAAAAAATTTTGACAATATATATTCTAACACAAACTACCGAAAATTACCACATATTTTTTTACTTTTTCGCACGAATTTTTTAAAACAACCCTTTTGTGATTAAACACAAAAAGAAAACATATTTTTTGTTGAATGTTTACGATTTTTAGGATATTTTAGCGGAAATAATTGACATTATTTATAATTATAATTATAATAAACCTATATGGAATTGTTTCCAATTGAAAAGGAGTTTTACGGTATGGAGATTACAAGTATCAAAATCAAGAAATTCGAAACCGAAAGCAAAATGAAAGCTATCGCTTCTGTTACATTTGACGATTGCTTTGCCGTACACGACATTAAGGTTATCGAAAACGAAGACAAAGTATTTATTGCAATGCCTAACAAAAGATTAAAGGATGGTGCTTTTAAAGATGTTGCACATCCTATCAATTTTGAATTCAGACAGCTTATGGAATCCAAGGTCATTGAGGCATACAACAACGCTGAAATAGAGGAATAACATCCAAATACTTTACCCCGTCGCAAAAGCGGCGGGGTTTTTGTTTAATAATGTAAGTTTTTTATTAAAAACTCTTGAAACTTGCACAAAAATCCTTTATAATGATATGTATGTTTAATATAGAGAGGACTATTTAAATGAGACTATCAAAATATTTATTACCCACATTAAGAGAAGTACCCGCCGAGG
>JAZPXS010000319.1:0-17873 GCA_045543775.1 Clostridia bacterium | reverse complement strand
GGGGGAATTCCAATGACAAAATCAAAAAAACAACTAAGTACCGCCAAAAGTCCTGCGATGCTTCTTATTCTTCTGTGCTGGCTTGTTTACAGCAAGTCGGATCGTAGCCATGTCGTTCTGTGAGCCAAGGAGTTGTCTGGGTTGGTTGTCTTCCTAAGACCGCTTGGCCTCCGACTTATGGGGGAATTCCAATGACAAAATCAAAAAAACAACTAAGTACCGCCAAAAGTCCTGCGATGCTTCTTATTCTTCTGTGCTGGCTTGTTTACAGCAGTTCCTATCTTGGCAAGGTAAACTATTCTGCCAACATTACACAGATTATAGATTTTTACGGTATCAGCAAATCACAGGCAGGAGTGGTACCCACATTTTTCTTTTTTGCTTACGGTGTAGGACAGGTTTTCAACGGTCTTTTCTGCAAACGGTATAACGTAAAATGGGTTGTGTTTATCGCCCTTATTATATCTTCCGCAATAAACCTTTTTATTGCAGTCAGCACGGGCTTTGCGATGATTAAATGGCTCTGGCTTATTAACGGCTTTGTGCTTTCAATGCTTTGGCCTACGATGGTACGTCTTCTTTCCGACTCACTGCCCCGAAAGAGTCTGGGAGCATCCAGTGTCATTATGGGGACCACCGTTGCAGTTGGAACCTTTCTTGTGTACGGATTAAGCTCAGTTTATGCGGCATTTGGGAGCTTTAAGCTGGCATTTTACACTGCATCTGTACTGGTGCTTGCTGTTGCCTTTTTGTGGATTTTTGCATACAAAAAGACGGTTTCCGCTGCCAAACAGGAAAAGCTTAACGAACTATCCGATATACAGACCGATAACGATTCTGAAAACCCCACAAATCCTGACTCGGGCAAAAAACTGTTCTATACTACAATATTTATACTCTGTTTCTGTGCAGTGGGTGTAAATCTCATAAAAGACGGACTTACTACCTGGGTTCCGTCCATCCTTAAGGATGAGTTCAATATGAGCGATTCTCTTTCCATTTTGCTTACCTTGTTACTTCCGGTTCTTGCAGTATTCGGAAATGCATATGCACTTTCTGTACATAAAAAAATTCCTGATTATGTCAATCACTGCGGTTTGTTTTTTGCCATTATGGCGGTAGTCACAGGTGTTATCATAGGCAGTCTCACACTCAGAATAGTATCTTTTATGCTGTTGGGGCTTATTGTGGTAAACTTTCTTGCATCCAGTCTCAACAGTCTTATCACAAGCATCTTTCCTCTTTTTATGCGCGGAAAGGTCAACTCCGGTAAATATGCCGGAATTCTTAACGGCTTCTGTTATTTGGGAAGTACAATAAGCTCATATGGTCTTGGAGTTATAGCAGACAATTTCGGATGGACTGCGGTTTTCTATACACTAATAGGATTTTCGGTAGTGGTATGTGTCGTATGGTGTGTATATTATTTTGTAAAAAACAAAAAATAAACTGTAAGGATGTGCAGATATGAATAACGAATTTCAGGATTATGCATTGAAAAATAAGGAAATGATGCTGGAAATGCTAAAAGAGCTTTGTCATATTCCGGCACCATCGCACCATGAGGAGAAGAGAGCACAATATTGCAAAGAGCGTCTTGAATCCTTTGGAGCGGAGGGTGTATACATAGATGAAGCATTAAATGTGGTGTTTCCTCTTGGATGTGACGGAAGTGATGAAATTGTGGTGTTTGAGGCTCACACAGATACTGTTTTTCCCGATACAGAGCCTATGCCCTATGTTGATGACGGCATAAATATTCACTGCCCCGGTGTTTCCGATGATACCGCAGGTGTAGTTGTGATAATGACTATGGCGAAGTACTTTCTGGAAAATGGCATAGTTCCGCCAAAGGGGATTCTTCTTGTGTGTAATTCCTGCGAAGAAGGACTTGGAAACCTCAAGGGAACGAGACAGATTTTTAAGGATTACGAGGGTAGAATAAAGAAGTTTATTACTCTTGACGGTGGTCTTAACAGAGTGGCAGACCGCTGCGTAGGCTCTCACCGTTACAAGGTGGAGGTTAATACCCACGGAGGTCATTCCTATGCGGCATTCGGCAACAAAAACGCTCTTGCCTGCCTTGCAGAAATAATTTCCGAAATATACAAGATAGCCGTTCCCCATAAGCCCGACACCAAAACCACATATAATGTTGGCATTGTGGAGGGCGGAACTTCGGTAAATACCATTGCCCAGAGTGCATCCATGCTTTGCGAATACCGTTCTGATGACAGCGAATGTCTCGGATTTATGGAAAATAAATTCACAGAGATTTTTGAAAAAGCACGAAAAGAAGATGTGGATGTTAGGGTAACTCTTGTGGGAGAGAGACCTTGCGGTATTGTGTCTGCGGAGATTATAGAAGAATTCAAAGCTGAGATAGTTCCTGCAATAGAGGAAATAATAGGCGAACAGGTAATGTATGCTTCCTCATCCACAGATTGCAATATACCTCTTTCTTTGGGTGTTCCTGCACTTTGTCTGGGTTCAAATTATTTCAAGGGAATCCATACCCGTGAGGAATATATGGAAAAGGAATCAATCGTAAAAGGAATAGAGCTTGCCCTTAAGGTAGCATCAATAATAGCATTTTAGAGGTGACAAAAATGAGAAAGACAAAAATAGTTTGTACAATAGGCCCTGCCAGCGAAAACGAAGAAATTCTCAAGGGACTTTGCAATGCAGGAATGAATGTGGCAAGACTGAATTTTTCCCACAGCACATATGATGAACATTTAAAAAGAATAGAGACAATAAAAAAGGTTCGTTCCGAGCTTGGAATGCCTATTGCAATTATGCTTGACACAAAAGGCCCCGAGTACAGAATAAAAACCTTCCGTGACGGCAAAATTACACTGGATGACGGTGATAATTTTACCTTTACCACCGAGGACATAATTGGAGACGAAACCTCGGTTTCCGTAAGCTACAAGGGATTTGCCGATGAGGTTTTTCCCGGAGATACCATACTTCTCAACAACGGCCTGCTATCTTTTGAGGTAATATCGGTGTCAAAACCGGAGGTTCTTTGCAGAGTAGTTTGCGGCGGTGAGCTTTCCGACAGAAAAAGTATGAGCTTCCCCGGAAAGGTTATGAAGCAGGAATATCTTTCCGAAGTGGATAAGGCAGATATAAAATTCGGTGTGGAAAACGGTGTTGACTACATTGCATGCTCCTTTGTTTCCGGAAAGCAGGATATGATTGATGTAAAAAATTATCTTGATGAAATCGGTGCAAGTGATATTGAGCTTATTGCCAAGATAGAAAATCAGGCGGGCGTAGATAATATTGAAGAAATTTGTGCTCACTGCGATGGTGTGATGGTTGCCAGAGGTGATATGGGTGTTGAAGTGGCATTTGAACAGCTTCCAAACATTCAGAAAAAGCTTATAACTAAGTGCAGACTCCTTGGAAAACGGGTGATAACAGCAACCGAAATGCTGGAATCTATGATAAATAACCCCAGACCTACCAGGGCGGAAATCTCCGATGTTGCCAATGCGGTTTACGACGGTACAAGTGCAATTATGCTATCGGGTGAGACCGCCGCAGGAAAGTATCCTGTTGAGGCAGTACGCACAATGGCAAAGATTGCAAAAACAACTGAGGAGAGCATACACTATTCCAAGAGATTCTATAACTCGGAGTTTAAGATAAAAAATACTGTGGATGCCATATCCCACGCAACCTGCGGAATGGCGATAGATATAGATGCAAAAGCGATTATTGCCTGCTCTCTTTCGGGTATGACGGCAAGAATGGTTTCCAGATTCCGTTCACCTGTGGATATCATAGGACTTACCACAGATGAAAAAACGTGGCGGAGACTTGCCCTTTCCTGGGGAGTAATTCCTGCCATGTGTGAAAAGTTTGCTTCTACGGATGTGCTTTTTTATATGGCTCGCAAAATTGCGGAGGAAAAGCTTTCTCTGCAAAAAGGGGACAAGCTTGTTATAACAGGCGGTGCTATGACAGGAGAGTCGGGTAATACAAATCTGATTAAGATAGAAGAAGTATAGCCTTAACGACAAATACCAAAAGCGGTTTTAAAACTCTAGGGACCTCAAACGAATAAATTTTTGAGGAAGTTTTGGTGCGGAGGACACAGGAAGGCTATTCGCCTTTCAAGGACGACAAGCCAAAAGATACCCGGAATTCGCCGTTTGAGGCGTCTTAAGTGTAAGGCTAAAGAATAAACAAGGACAAACGAATTGCCAATGGGTTCGTTTGTCCTTATTTCATACTTAATGGCTATATGACACATATGATTCTTTTGTCTTTTTTTACCGCATATTCATAAGCAATGTGTGTTCCGCTCCGTGATTGATAATTGTTTGTTTTTAAGTAGTCGGGATTGTAATATACAACACATATATCGGATTTGTCTATTAGTTCATAATTTCGTTCAATATAGACCGCTTTTCCTGAATTAACTGCCCGGGTGGAAAAATATGTTTCGTCACAAAATTGCAAAAGATATTTTTCGTAATCTTTGTTTATGTATTGATATTCCGCACGAATGTATATTCGGTGTATGTGGGGATATTTTTCTTTAAGCAGTGCAACCGCTTCGCGGCACAAACTGTCAAATTCGCTTTTGCTCCCAAAAAGAAAAGTGCTTACATCATCATGTGTAATAAGTTCTTCAATAATTCTGTACAGTTCTTTTCGTAATTGGTCCCTATCTGATATCTTTCTGTGTCCAAAGAAACAACAGGTCTTTTTTCCCTCTGCCATCGTTATACCCCTGAAATAAAAAATGCGTGACTCTTCGCAGAGCCACGCATAAAAAAACGCAGAGGCTGTCTCGAAAAGTCACCACAACTTATTACCATATGCACAAGAGTACAAGGATAACGAGATGAGCATACGCTTTTTTACATAGCGTATACCTTGTACTCATTGCTATACATAATAAGAATAGGTATAAATTGGCATATTTAATTATTGTAATAAATTGTGGTATGGATATTATACCACAATAACCGGAAATATTCAAGAAGAAAAAATAAAACCGAGAATATATTGCTTTTGCAAAAATTCTCGGTTTGTATTTTAATTTGTTTGTATTAACCCTCGTAGTTATATCCAGCTTCCACAGTCTTGATGTTATTTTCCAGAAGTTCCGGTTTTGAAGCGGGTACAAGCTTCTTTATTGCACCTTCAAGCTCTTCAAGAGTAAACATTCCTGTTTCCTTAACGAGCTTTCCTACAAGAATCATATTGGCAAGCTTGGGCAGTCCCATCTTGTTTGCCATATCTGTTGCAGGTACTCTGTACACATCGATATCATCTCTTTTTGTTTCTCTTTCCACAAGGGTGCTGTCAACTATTGCCTTTGCACCGGGAACAAGCTGATCCTCAAATTTGTCAAAAGAGGGAGCGTTCATTGCAATAAGAGCAGTAGGCTCAACAATTATAGGAGATGCAACGGGTTCGTCGGACACTATAACGTGGCAGTTACAGGTACCTCCACGCATTTCGGGACCGTAGGAGGGGAGATGGGATACATTCTTATTCTCTATCATACCGGCGTAAGCGATTGCCTTACCTGCAAAGAGGATACCCTGACCGCCAAATCCGGCAAATATTGTTTCGTATGTCATTTTTACTTTTCCTCCTTCGAAGTGTCCTTATATACTCCCAGGGGATAGTGAGGAAGCATATTTTCTCTCATCCAGTCGAATGCTTCAACGGGATTTAAGCCCCAGTTTGTAGGACAGGTGGATACTACCTCAACAAGTGAGAAGCCCTTTCCGTCAAGCTGATTCTGAAAAGCTTTCTTTATAGCGGCTTTTGCAGCTTTTATGTGGGGGACAGTATCTACAGTTACTCTTTCGATATAGGAGGGACCGTCAAGAGTTGCAAGCATTTCGCTTACTCTTATGGGGTTACCGTTTGCTTTCTGGTCTCTGCCGTAGGGGGTGGTCTGTGTCACCTGACCGAGAAGTGTGGTAGGAGCCATCTGACCGCCTGTCATACCGTAGATAGCGTTGTTTATAAATATTGTGGTTATATTTTCGCCTCTTGCTGCAGCGTGAACTGTTTCTGCAGTACCGATTGCGGCAAGGTCACCGTCACCCTGATAGGTAAATACAACCTTGTCAGGATGTACTCTCTTTATACCTGTTGCAACAGCAGGTGCTCTTCCGTGTGCGGCTTCCTGCATATCACATTCAAAATAGTTGTAGGCAAATACACTGCAACCTACAGGTGCAACACCGATTGTTTCACCCTCAATACCCAGTTCGTCTATAACTTCTGCCACCAGACGGTGTACAATACCGTGAGGACAGCCGGGGCAGTAATGGAGGGGTACATCTGAAAGTGCATGAGGTCTTGTGAATACTTTTTCCATTATTTGTCACCTCCGACGATTTTCTCTATCTTAGAGAGTATTTCGTTGGGAGTGGGAACGATACCGCCGGTTCTTCCGAAGAAGTCAACCTTTGCTCTGCCGTTAACGGCAATCTTAACATCGTCTACCATCTGTCCCATACTCATTTCCACTGCCAGGAAGGTCTTATCCTTGCCGTTTGCCAGTGCTGTTTCAAAAGCTTCATAGGGGAAGGGCCAGAGTGTGATAGGTCTTATTATGCCAACCTTGATTCCCTTTTCCTTTGCTTTTGCCATAGCAGTTTTTGCAATTCTTGCAGTAGTACCGTAAGCTACGAGTACCACATCTGCATCTTCTGTATCAACTGCTTCAAATCTTACTTCGTTCTTTGCTATTTCATCATACTTCTTCTGTCTTGCAAGCACAAGGTCTTCGAGGTCCTTGGGTTCAATAAAGAGGGAGTTTATGATGTTTTTCTTTCTTTCCATTTTGGTTCCTGTTGTAGCCCATGGCTTTTCGGGAAGAGCATTAGTGTCAGCATCCTTAAATTCAACAGGCTCCATCATCTGACCGAGCATACCGTCACCCATAATCATAACGGGACATCTGTATTTGTCGCCAATGTCAAATGCATCAGAGGTGAGGTCAACCATTTCCTGAATAGAGGAGGGAGCGAGTACAACCAGATGGTAGTCACCGTGTCCACCGCCCTTTACTGCCTGATGGTAGTCGGACTGTGCGGGCTGAATACCGCCAAGACCGGGACCGCCACGGACAATATTAACGATAACACAGGGTACATCCGCACCTGCTATGTAGGAAATACCTTCCTGCTTAAGGCTTATTCCGGGACTGGAGGAGCTTGTCATAACTCTTGCACCTGCACCGCCTGCACCGTAAACCATATTGATTGCGGCAACTTCGGACTCAGCCTGAAGAAATACACCGCCTATTTTCGGCATTTTTTTGGACATATATGCCGAAACCTCTGTCTGAGGTGTTATAGGATAACCGAAGAAATGTCTGCAGCCTGCACGGATTGCTGCTTCTGCAAGAGCTTCGTTACCCTTCATAAGAATTTTGTTTCCCATTTGCATTAGCCTCCTATCTTTCTACCTCAATTACGCAGTCAGGGCATATTGTTGCACAGAAAGCACAGCCAATACACTTGTCTGTTTCGATAACTGTAGCAGGGTGGAAGCCCTTAGCGTTGATTCTGTCTGTAGCCATTACGACTATCTTCTTGGGACAGACTGTTGTACAAAGGGTACATCCTTTGCATCTGTCTTCTCTGAAAGTAACTTTAGCCATAATGATACCTCCTTTTATATAGATTGTTATTTATTGCAAAGCATCAAAGGGTAATTTCATAAATAATTCCAGCGGAAATGCTTTGTTTTTAAGATTATCGGGCAGAGCGGTAAGTATTTGCGGTGTACCTGTTATATATTTTAAGGGGACACCCAGATTCTTTGCTGCCGTTTCACCAAACTCCAGACTTTCGCAAAGGTGTTTTGCCTCTGTAAGGTAGGAGAGATTGGTGTTGTTTATAAGTCCGGTTATTTTTGCCCGGCTCATAATTTCGATATTCTGTGCCAGAGCCTTGATGTCGTCCACATTCATAGTGTCGGGACGCAGGGCGTTGAGCACAAAAAACATATCGTAGTCTTCGTCCTTGAGGTAGTGATGATATTTACCCAGTGCAACGGCACCGTCATCGTCACCGCCAAGGTCAAGGACAGCATATGCGTCCTTGTCATTAAAGACGGACAGGATATCGCCCGGAAGCACCGGGATGTCGATATTTGTGGAAGCATAGTCCGGTGCGATAAGGCGTATTCCCTTGTCGGAAAGGAACTTAGCTTCGTCATTTGTCCGGAAATACGGATTTACTATATCCATATCGCATATTATAACATTATCGTGTTGCTTTTTAAGCTCAAGTGCCATATTGAGAGCGATTTCAGTTTTGCCGCTTCCGTAATGGCCGGTAATTATGTTAATTCTCTTCATTTACTACCTCCAGTGCACAGCTTTGAATGACTTTGTTTTTGCTGTAATAACGCATATACAAAAACCATACTATGGCAAAGAGAACGCAGAGTCCGGCTTTTATGGGGATGGATAGTCCAAAGTTATCGGCAATCATATAGACAAAAAGTAATCCGATTATAGGGAGTATATACAAAAGGAATGCCGAAAAGAGCACCGTACCTGTGTCTGTACCTATGATAACTGTGTCACCCGGCTTTGCATTTATCGGGTTTAATATTTCGACTTCAATTTCGGGATTGCTGCACACACGGCATTCACCGCAGTCGTGACCGCAGGCGGAGGATTTGCGTATACGCACTATCGCCGTTTTTCCGCAGGTTTTTACAATTTGCCCTTTTCCTACCAATTGACAACCTCCCAAAAATAGTTTACTATATATTATAACAGAACAAAAACAGGATTTCAATAAAAATGCATAAATTTTTTGTGGTATTTTTTGTTTTTTGATTTTTGACAAGCTGTTTTTAAGGGGCTGCAAAATAATTTATTTAATTGACAAAATTGATTTTATGTATTATGATATAATATGAGTTGTTTTGTGTTCATATAGACTTTCAGGAAAGAAGTGTATGTGTTTATGCAGGGCTTGATAGATATACATTCTCACATTCTGCAAGGTGTGGATGATGGTTCTCCGACGCTTGACAATGCAATAGCTGCTCTCAAAAGGATGCAACGGCTTGGCGTGGAGCACATAATACTTACACCGCATTACTGCAAGAGAAGGGGTTATGTTACTTCAACGGAAAAAATAAGGCAAGCTTATGATACCCTTTGTGATGAATGTGAAAAAAATAAAATATCGATTTCGCTGTACCTCGGAACGGAAATGGAATATTCAACGGATGCTGTGCGGTATATAAGTGAAAAAAGAGTTTTTACTCTTGCTGATTCAAGCTACATTCTTGTAGAGTTTGCTCCTTATGTCAGCAGCCATACAATCCTTAAAGCGTGTAAGGAAATACTCCAGACGGGACTCGTTCCGGTTATTGCACATGTGGAGCGATATATGGAATTGTACAATGATATGGGAACTTTGCGTGACTTAAAGGAGCTTGGAGTTAAGCTTCAGGTCAATATCCGCTCCGTGATTACCTTTTCTTTCAGAAAAAAGCGTTTTCTCAGAAAAATTTTTGGTATGGAAATGGTAGATTTTCTTGCGGGTGATGTGCATTTTGACCCGATAGAATACAGGGAATTATGCAAGTGCAGAGATTTTGTTGTAAAACATACATCCGAGCAGTATTTCAAGAAACTCGTATATGAAAACGCAAAAAATATTTTAAACGGGAGATAATAAAATGGAAAAAGAATTTGTTGCAGAAAATGAAATCAACATACTTGATATGCTTTTTGTTGTCAGAAAAAACATAATTAAGATTGTGGTTGCGGCAGTTATTGTGGCAATACTGTCCTTGGTGTACACGCTCACAATGGTAACACCTATGTATCGTTCCACCACTCAACTGCTTATCAAGGGCATAAGTCAGGAGGCAATGACGATATATCCTGATTCTACTGCAAGAATTATGCTTGTAAATAACAGTATCGAAGTGCTTCGCGGCACCGAGGTTATGCTCGATGTTATAGATGAGCTTTCTCTTGAGATGACACCGGAGGCTCTCCAGAGCTGCGTTTCGGTTTCATCACCTGCGGATACACAGGTGCTCAAAATATCGGTCACAAGTCCCGATCCCAAGTTTTCGAAGGATGTAACGAGCAAAATGGCACAGATTGCTCACAAGGTTCTTGCAGAAACCGTGGGAATATCTGCAATGAGTACAATTCAGGAGGCAAAAACGCCCACTGCTCCTGTATCACCCAATCCTATAAAAAACACAATACTGGGCGGTTTTCTCGGGGCGGTTCTTTCGGCAGGATTCTTTATACTCATATGGTTTATAAATAACAAGATACATACTGTGGCAGATTTGGAGAGAGCACTTGGTCTCACAGTTTTTTCAGCAGTTCCTCTTGTAGAATCTCAGAATTCTGAAGACGAAACAGATAAAGAAGATTCAAAGAAGGATGGCGGAAAGAAGAAATCCGCATCCAAATCAAAGGAGGGAAAATAAGATGCAGACCAAGGTGAATGTTAAACGCATAAGAAGTAAAGGCTTTGCAGAGAGCGAAGCGTACAAAAAGCTGAGAACAAATATGCAGTTCAGCGGTAAAGATATTAAGACAATAGCTTTTACAAGCACCTATCCCGGCGAGGGAAAATCCGAAATATCGTATCGTGTTGCTTATTCAATGGCAGATATGGGTAAGAGAACCATATATGTTGATTCCGACCTCAGAAACTCCAATTTCATAAATAAATATGTTGTTGATTTCAAGGGAGAACTCAAAGGTCTTGTGCACTGTCTTGTCGGTGAGTGCAACATAGATGATGTAATTGTTCAGACGCAGAACCCTAATCTGGATTTTATTCCCATAGGCGCTATTCCTCCCAATCCCAGTGAGCTTCTTGCTCAGGAAGTATTTACGGAAATTATATCAGATTTAAGGAAGAGATATGACTATGTAATAATAGATACTCCTCCTGCAGGATATGTAGTAGATGGAGTTGTGGCTTCCAAGGCTGCAGACGGAGTAATATTTGTAGTTGCATCCGGTGCAACTGCTACAAAGGCAGCTAAGAATACCGTTTCAGAGCTTAATAATGCAGGATGTAAGCTTATTGGTTCTGTGCTCAATAAATGTATTAACAAGGGTGCAGGCCACTACGGTTACGGCTATGGCTACGGTTATGGTTATGGCTACGGCTATGGATATAACAACGGATATAACAACGGATTTGACGTCGAAAAATCAAAAGGTTTCTTTGGCCGTTTTAAGAAGAAAAAATAATTCATCGGAGGTTTTGTCGGATGAAAACAGTTATGCTTGTATTCGGCACAAGACCGGAGGCAATAAAGATGTGTCCTCTCGTCAATGAACTCAAAAGCAGAAAAGCATTAAAAACAGTAGTATGCGTTACAGGACAGCATAGGCAGATGTTAAATCAGGTGTTGGATGCCTTTTCTGTTGTTCCTGACTATGACCTTTCTGTTATGAAAGACAAGCAGACATTATTTGATATAACCACATCTATTCTGGAGAGAATAAAGTCTGTTCTGGAAGAAGTCAGACCTGATGTGGTTCTGGTACACGGAGATACTTCAACCACTTTTGTTACCGCCCTTGCATGTTTTTATTTGCAGATACCTGTAGGACATGTGGAAGCGGGACTCAGAACATACAACATATATTCTCCTTATCCCGAAGAGTTTAACCGTCAGGCAGTTGGTATAATTTCTGCGTTTAACTTTGCACCGACAGAGCTTTCTGCAGAAAATCTCATAAAAGAGGGAAAGAACAAAGACACTATATATATTACAGGTAACACCGCAATAGATGCTCTTCAAACTACAGTAAAGGATGACTACACTCATCCTGAGCTTGAATGGGCAAAGGACAGCAGGCTTATAGTCATTACTGCACACCGCAGAGAAAATCTCGGAGAGCCCATGCACAATATGTTCCGTGCCATAAGAAGAATTATGGATGAGCACAGCGATGTAAAGGCAATCTATCCCATTCATATGAATCCGCTGGTGAGGGAAGCCGCAGCCGAGGAGCTTGGCGGTTGTGATCGTATACACATTATAGAGCCTTTAGAAGTACTTGATTTCCATAACTTCCTTTCAAGAAGCTATATGATTCTTACCGACAGCGGCGGCATACAGGAGGAGGCACCATCCCTTGGCAAACCTGTTCTTGTTATGCGTGACACTACCGAGCGTCCCGAGGGACTCAAGGCAGGCACACTCAAGCTTGTGGGAACAGACGAAGATGTTATATATAGTAATTTCAAGGAGCTTTTGGAAAACGAAGAAGCATACAATAGCATGAGTAATGCCTCCAACCCTTACGGTGACGGACTTGCATCCAAGAGAATAGCGGATATTCTCGAAAGGAGCCTTTAATGGTGTTTGACATATCTATTAAAAAGAGAACCGCAAGACAAAGCGTGCTTGCGGTATTTCTTATATTGGCAATAATATTTAATCTCACTTTTATCTGGATAAATTCCTCAAAGGTAAGCACGGAATCCAGCAAAACAAGCAGAAAAATCTCGGAGACAATAGTAAAAAAGACAGTTAAAAATTACGACAGTCTCCCAAAGAAGGAACAGAATAAGCATATAAAGAATCTGAACACAAAGGTGCGTTCTGCTGCACATTTTGCAGAGTTCATACCCTTGGGAATGCTTTTGTTCTTCCTGATGCTGTGCCTTTTTGTGTCGGAGGATTTCAAAAAAATCTTGGGCTTTGCCATTGCCGTTGCTCTGGCGCTGAGCGTTCTCTCTGCCCTGGGGGACGAAATACATCAGATATTTGTAAAGGGCAGAGCCTTTGAGTTTAAGGACATAGTCACAGATTCCCTGGGAGCACTTTTGGGAATCATCATAGGTTCAGTTGGTTTTGCTTTGACAAAACTAGTGAAAAAATAAAAAAACAGCCATCGGACACCAAATTTCGGTATCCGATGGCTATTTTATACATCTCAAGTCTTATTTTTTCAGCAAATCTCTTATCTCTGTAAGCAATTCCTCCTGAGTGGGACCCTTAGGTTCTTCGGGTGCAGGCTCTTCCTCTTTCTTTTTCTTAAGGGAGTTTATCACCTTAACAAAAACAAAGATAGATGCGGAGATAATGAGGAAGTCCACCAATGTCTGGATGAAGTTACCAATCATCATGGCATTTTCGCCATTGAGGGGTATTTTGAGGTCGGTAAATTTTATTCCGTTCAGTGCAAATGCAAACAGCGGCATAACGATATCATTAACAACGGAAGTCACGATTTTTCCGAATGCACCGCCCACAATAACACCGACAGCCATATCAACCACATTGCCCTTAACGGCAAATTCCTTGAATTCTCTCAATATTGACATAAAAAAACTCCTTTCGACAAATTTCTCATACAGAAATTTTACAACATCAAAAGGAGTTTGTCAACATTGGTTTAATTTTCACTTTCGTTTTGTATAAGCATTGACTGATATTTTTCCAGTATCATATCTGACAGCTTCTTTCTCATATCGGGATTTATGGGATGTGCAATGTCTTTGAATTCATTGTCGGGAGTCTTTCTGCTTGGCATAGCAATAAAGAGCCTTTCGTCGCCCTCAATAATTTTTATGTCGTGTACTACAAATTCATTATCAAAGGTAACGGATACCACCGCTCTCATTCTTGCATCGGCAGCGGTTTGTCTGATTCTGATGTCTGTAATTTCCATGTTTTTAAAGTCCTTTCAAGATTTAGTAATACTATCATTGGCAATTGCTTAAAAAAATATACCATTTTCGAAAATAAGTGTTTATTTTTTGAAAAATATGGTGTATAATGAAGTATCACACACTGTATTAGGGGTGTTTATATTGGCAGAATATGTACATTTTATTGGTATTGGCGGAGTCAGTATGAGCGGAATCGCCAAAATACTTTTGAATAACGGGATAAAAGTTTCCGGCTCGGATGTTTCGGAGTCGGATTCTGTATTGGAGCTTAAAAGTCTTGGTGCAGAGGTTGCTATAGGTCACAGCGGTGACAATATCAAAAATCAGGATATGGTTGTATATACCTCCGCAGTTAAAGACGATAATCCCGAAATTATTGCAGCAAAGCAAAAGGGAATACAAATCATAGACCGTGCAACCATGCTTGGTCTTATTATGAAAAATTATGCCAACGCAATAAGCGTTGCAGGAACCCACGGCAAAACTACGGCAACTTCTATGTTTGCCTATGTTCTTCTTGCAGCATCCATGGACCCTACTGTTATGGTGGGCGGAACTCTGGACGGTATAAAGGGCAATCTGCGTATTGGCGGAGGGGACTGCTTTATTACGGAAACCTGCGAATATATGCGTAATTTTCTCAAATTCTTTCCCCGTATTGAGGTCATACTCAATGTGGAAGAGGACCACTTGGATTACTACAAGGACATAGACGATATAGTTTCCGCTTTTTCGGATTTTGTTTCTCTCGTACCGGAAAACGGCTTTGTGGTTGCCAACAGAGAGTGTGCAAATACTATGAGGGCGGTTTCAGGTGCCCGCTCTGAGGTTTATACCTTCGGATATGAGGATGCAGATTTTTGTGCACGCAATGTGGACTACAATGATTTTGGTTATCCCCGTTTTGATATTTATTCCGGTGAAGAATTTGTCGGCCACATTGAGCTTAGCGTTGTGGGGGACCACAATGTTCTCAATGCAGTTGCAATTGCTCTGGCTTCCTACAAAATGGGTATAGACTTTAAGTATATCAAAAAGGGATTGGAGAGCTATACAGGTACCAAACGCCGTTTTGAGAAAAAAGGGTTTGTAAACGGTGCACTGGTGATAGATGATTATGCTCATCATCCCACAGAAATATGTGCTACGCTGAAAGCACTTAAAAACATTAAACACAATAATGAGTGGCTCATATTCCAGCCTCACACATATACCAGAACAGTGAGCCTTCTTAAGGAATTTGCAGATGCACTCTCCGGTGCTAAGAACGTTATAGTCACGGATATCTTTGCCGCAAGAGAAAAGGATACCGGACTTGTTCATGCCCGTGACCTTGCAGACAGAATAGAGGGAGCAGTGTACATAAGCTCTCTTGAGGATGCGGCAGGTTATATAAAGGAAAATGCCCGTGAGGGAGATGTAGTTATCACCATGGGTGCAGGCAATGTTTGTGATGTGGCCGGTTATTTGCTATAGAGGATGATATGAATTACATTTTTGATTTTGGAAATGTGCTTGCACGATTTGATCCTAAACTATTGACCGCTGTGTATGTGGAAAATCCGAAAGATATCGAAACAGTCAGTACCGTGGTTTTTGACCGTTTGTACTGGGATAGGCTGGATAAGGGCACAATAGAGGATAAAGAGGTTAAAAGCGAAATAAAAAAAAGACTGCCTTCTCACCTTGGAGAGGTAGCCTGCAAAGTATATGACAATTGGATAAATAACCTTATACCGATAGACGGAATGAGAGAGATAGTTGAGGATATCCGCAAAAGCGGGAAAAAGCTTTATCTTTTGTCCAGTATAAGCAAGGGATTTGCTTTGGGATACAAGGATGTTGCCTGGATAAGGGATTTGTTTTCTCTCTTTGACGGACTGGTGTTTTCCGGACCATTGGGCATTGTGAAGCCTGACAGAGAGATATTTGAATATGTGCTGAATAAATATTCGTTGAAGCCGGAGGAATGTATGTTTATAGATGACAGCCCCATTAATACAGAGGGGGCATCGGCTCTCGGAATAAGGACATATCTTTTTGACGGAGACAGTACAAAACTACGGAATTTTATAAAAATGGGGATAGGAAAATAAGATGCAGAATAAGCGAACCGAACCGAAGCAAGCATGCTTGCGAGGGATGCCCGAAGCTGTATGTAGATACAGCGAGAGGTGAGGTTCGCTTAGAGCTTATAGGCTAAAAAAAATAAGAAATCCGCAATTTTGCGGATTTCTACATATTTTGAGCGTTTTTGTTATTTTGACACTGTATAAGTTTAGTAATGGAGCCTATAAGCAGTTGCGTTAGTATCCGAACCCGTTTTGGGTGCGTGTTTTTACGCCACTGCATCGTTAAAATACTCGCAAATGCGTCAGCATTAGCTCCGTTTTTGCCTCGCGTTCACGCAAAAACACAGCACCGAAAATCCTTCGAACCAAAATCAAGATAAAATAGATTGTTTTTCGAGGCGGCAGGTCGCAGGAATCCTGTCGTATTTCAAGACCAACAACGAAGAAAAACGGATATTTTACTTGGTTTTGGCGAGTTCGGATACTAACGCAACTGCTTAAGCGGTCTGCACTTATTTTACATCCCCGATTACAAGAGTTCAACAAATATAAGATACATAACAGGTATTGTAATAACCGACAGTGCATGGCTTATCATAGCCATAGAAGCACCTGTTTTTGTCTCGCCTCCGAATGCCGCAGGGTACACAATAGTGTTAAGTCCAAGGGGTGCGGCAAAGGCAACAAGTGAGAGTACAATAATTTCCTTGTCTGCACCGATAGCCTTGAGAATAAGGGAAAACAGAGCCGGTATAATAACGAGTCGGAAAAGGCATGCAAGGTAGACCTTTTTGTTTTTGAGCAGGTCGCCGAACTTGTAGCTTCCGATTACTACACCTGCCAGAAGCATTCCGCAGGGGCCCATACAATTTCCTGCATTGGAAAGTGCAGTGTGCAGGAAAGACGGAAGATACTTCCCAAGTCCTGTAATACCCAAAATCATACCGATAACAAGTCCCATAAAGGGAGGCTTCAAAAGTCCGTTTTTAAGGTTTGCAAGCACGCCGGGAGAATTCTCGGATTTGGGAATGAGTATGTATATGCCCCATGCGTAGCAGACAAGTCCGGGTATAAAGGTAAACATAAGGTATTTAAAGAGCATTTCCTCTCCCCATATTCCAAGTACAAGGAAGTTACCCACATATCCGTAATTACCGAAGGTAAGTGCATATTTGTATATCTGTCTTCTGTAAGCATTTGGTGTGTCAGACTTTTTTACAAAGATTCCCACAAGAAGGTATGCCAGAACAAGACCTATAATGATAACAAGGAGGGAATACAACATTAACCTGAAGTTGTTAACAAAATTTTCCGTTGTGCAATATTTAATCTGATTGCCCATGGCAAGAGCCGGAACGAAAATATAAGTTCCAAGCCGGGAGATTACCTTATCGCTGTTGTCAGGAAGAATTTTAAGCTTCTTGATGATATAGCCTGCAAGTATAATTGCAAACATATTGAGCATCTGTGTAAGAGTAAGATTAAAAACCTGCATATGAAACACCCCAGTTTGTCAAAATTAATAGTATTGTACCACATATTGACACAAGTTGCAATATAATTTTATTCAAGAATTTGCTTTCCCTCGATAAATTCATATCCTGCATCAAAGAGAGTCTTGCAGGTTGTAAAAATCTTGTCTGCATAGTCACTTTGGTATGCATAGTAGTCGGGATAGAAATATTGCTCATGGTCTATAACTCCTATGTATTCGTCACCCACAAGAGCATCAAGACGCTCGGAAAGATTTTTGTATTCAACCGTATTTAGACATATGCAGGAAAACTTTTTGAATTCAATATCAAATTCATCATTGTGATGAAACTTGATAGGCTTTACAATGTTTCCGTTTACACCAATCTCACCGAACATAGTGTGAGGTGAACGGCTGTGATCGTAAAATGTTCCTTTTCCAACCCGAGCCTTGCCGTCAACAAAATTGTATACGCTGTCGTATATAAGGGGAATTACTACATTCCCGTCTTTATCTATGTATCCTCCGGCATAGTTTTCGTTCGTAACTGCAGCTCTGCCGTCATAAAATTCTCCTGCTCCGCGGTAAACAGGTTCTACAACTATGTTCCATTCTTCATCGAAAAAGCCGTATCTTCCGTTT
>JAZPXS010000318.1:0-4496 GCA_045543775.1 Clostridia bacterium | reverse complement strand
TCTACTGCAAAAAATGCCGATGCAGTGTATGGATTAACATCTTCGGGTTTGCTCCCGAATTCACCGCCGAGGTACATCTTAACCAGAGACGAGGTGTCGCTGTCATAGTTTGGAAAAACAATTTTCTCCACACTTCTGTTTTCCGATACCAATCTCTCATAAAGTCGTTCGGTCTGAGTTTGCTTTCCGCTGGAATCTACACCTTCTATTACCACAAGCTTATAGTTTTTCATAATTATTCTCCCAAAAACTGCTTTCTCTTTTCAAGCATTTTTCCACAGCTCATAGCACCCTCAGGACAGGGTTTACATAGACACGGAGGTCCTGCGTGGCGGAAAATTGTGGGCGAAACCTCCCGAACAAGCATAAGCATTCTGGTTGCCATATCTCTTATTTCCCACTGTGCTCTCTCGCAGCAACGGTGATTAAAGAAGTTAAGCAGACTTCTTGCATTAAAGGTTGCAATCATTTTTGTTTCACAAGCATTTGGAAGTATGTATCTTGCGTCCTCAATTGCTTTCTTTTCGGCAGAGGTTTTTGCTTTCTTTTCCGTCATTCCTTCCGCAATAAATGACTCATAGTGCTTTTTAAAAAGTATTCCGGATATCTCGTTATATTTCTTTAAGTCATCTTCCATAGCTTCCAGAAAAAGCTTCTTTGCTTCCGGTTCATTTTCTATTTCCGGAGGAATTATGTACTCAAATTTGCCCTCGTTTACATATCTTTGTGATTTGACACTGTAGCTTGCTATTCTATGACGGGTAAACTGTGCCAAAAGGCTTCTGGATACACCCTCTATACCAAAAGTAAAGGAGATATGCTCTATGGGACTTTCGTGTCCCATACTCATAAGCCGTTCTATAAAAGCAACTGTCTTTTCCTTGTCAAGTCCGTTCAGGATGCCATCTATCTCCGATGATGAATAGCAAAGTTTTGCCGCTGCTGCGACTATCTTTTCACAATCGGGATTGTACTGAAGAAGTTCTACGTTCATAAATTTATCACTCCTGTGGGAATTTTCTTCCCTTTAATATCACCTTAATGGCAAACCTCGGCAAATCAAGCATTCTTATTGCCCGTTTTGGCTGCTTCATAAGTCTGTATAACCATTCTATGCCGTGCTTCTGGAAAAACTCGGGAGCACGCTTAACTGTGCCGGCAAAAACATCAAGGCTTCCGCCAAGTCCAAATGCAACCCCAACATCAAGCTCATCTATATGTGCGTGAAGCCATTTTTCCTGTTTGGGAGCACCGAGGCACACAAAGAGCAAATCAGGCTTTAATGAATTAATTTCTTCAATTATCTCTTTTTCCCTCTCTGCATCAAAGTATCCGTTTGCAGTACCCACTACATTTATGCCAGGATATAGCTCACATATCTTATCCTTTGCCATATCGGCAACACCGGGTGCTGATCCGAAAAGGTACAAAGTAGCTCCGCCCTTGTCCGAAAGCTTGGAAAGACTGGCTCTTGCCGTATCAAAGCCTGCCGCCCTTGAAGATATGGGATTACCCAGTATTTTTGAAGCATAAACAACACCGATACCATCTGCAAGAAGCAGATCCGCCTTATTAAGAACCTCAGCAAAATCGGGATCCCTGTATGCTACCATTATTATTTCGGAATTAGGGGTGTAGACACATTTGCGTTTTTCTCCCCTGTGAACATATTCCACCACAGCATCAGAAGCAGAGTCTATTGTATGCTTGCTCACCTTAACACCAAGAATATTAACCTTATCCACAAAAGCACCTCCAAGCATCATATGAGATTATTATACTATTTTTTTTATATAAAATCAATAAGAAATATGACAATTTCCGTCATCTAAAAAAAGTCCACCTCCAAATCGTAAAAATCCACTATAAAAAGAAACTCCTATATGTTATAATAACACAAACAATTATGCTAAAGGAAGAAGCAAAATGACTGACTATATCAAAAATCTTTTATCCCAGGGAGAATATAATGATGATGCTCAATCCACCTCCCTCTTTACTATGGATATGGTACACAACAACCCCGGACTTTTACCATATGAGAGTAAATACTGTGATCCGGGATTTCTTATTTCGAGAGGATACAAAGGAAAGGTGTTTTGTTTTACGGATTCTGCCCAGTTCGGTCTTACCTGGGATGGATTTGACAAGGAAATATTTCCTGTAGGCTCTGCGGAGAGAGAGGAAGTTCTGGAAACGAGAGAACAAATTATACAAAAGTATGATACTGCCAAAGCAAAGGGACTTAAGGTTTACTTTATGATGGATATTATTTCCCTGCCTGCAAAGATTGTGGAGAAATATGGCGATGAGCTTCTTAATGATGATAAAATTGATATAAGAAAGCCTTTTACAAAAAAAGCTATGGACTATCTCTTTGACGAAATGTTCAGCATTTTTCCTCAGCTCGACGGCTTGTACATAAGGTACGGCGAAAACTATGTAGGCACAAAATACAGGATGCCCCTGTTCCGAGGAAACACCCCGATTATTGGTGATGCTATAGAGTACCACAGGTACCTTGTCGGATATCTTCGGGAAAAGGTATGCGTAGAAAAGAACCGGGAAATAATATACCGTTCCTGGGGAAGTGAAGACAATAAAAAAGCATATCTGGATATTTCCGATGCCATAGAACCTCACAAAAACCTGTACTTCTGCATCAAGCATACCGACGGAGACTTCCACCGTAACACACGATTTAACAGTCAGCTCAACATAGGAAAGCATCAGCAGATTGTGGAAGTTCAGTGTGCCCGTGAATACGAGGGTAAGGGAGCTCATCCTAACTATGTAGCAGCCGGTGCAATAAACGGTTTTGAGGAGCTTATGGATTTTAAGGGCGAAGAAAACATATGCCTTAGAGATGTAATAAATACCCCTGATACACTCATTAAAGGTGTATGGACATGGTCCCGCGGCGGTGGTTGGAACGGCCCGTACATAATCGGCAAAAACGGAACACCGGATGTCTCCTATCCTGAAGATATCAACGGAGAGGTAACAATCAAAAACGGCGGTGAGCTATGGTGCGACATTAATGCCTATGTTATCTCTTCCTGGGCAAAGGATACCTCAAAAACAGATAAATATTATGCAAAAAAATACGCATCCGAAATCCTTGGTATGAAGGATAGCGATGCGGATAAATTCTATGAACTTTGTATTCTGTCATCAAGAGCAGTGCTCCTCGGACGAAGCTTCCACAAGGGCAACACCATTGATTGCTGGTGGTTCCGTGATCAGAATATGAACTACAAGAGATTTCTTGCAGATGTGGAAAAAGCCGTAAATGACGGAAGCTACAAGTCCATCATAGATGAAAAAGCCGAGTCTGTAAAGCTATGGAAAGATATCGTTGCCATTGCAGAAAATCTTGATGATAGCATCCCGTCCAAGGATTACATAGTAACAACATCAAAATACGGCTACTATCTGTATGCAATTATTGAAAAAATGTATCTTATATGCATATCCAAGCTAATGAAGGATGAAGCATACAAAAAGTATGAAGAGGAATACGAAAGCCTCTGGCTTATGTGGCAGAGGCTATATGACACATCTGTCGGATGTCCCTCTCTTTACATCAAAGAGGATAAACCGATGAACTTGATAGGTTATGACGGAAATGTAGGTTTTGACTGCGTATTAAGACCGCTTTAATCTGCGGCAGTACTGAGTGCACAGCTTGTCTGTACACTCAGTACATTTAAGAGCCATATTACTGTTCTCCCAGAATCGTTCGGGGTACGTAAACACACATACCTCCCACACTATCCATATAGCAATGGAAAAAAGCGTAAGGGACCAGGTATAGAAGCCTCTTACAGCTACAAGAGGCAAAAACATCATAAGGTGATCCCAATTGAAAATACGGCAGGTTGTGCAGCATTTGTTACCCATAATAAGTCTGAACGGGCACCATATGAGCACACATATAAGATCGCACACATAGAAAAAAACAGATATTACAAGAACTGTCCGACTGTCGATAATACCCTGTCTGTGCAATGTAAAAATAGTAATGGTAAGAAAAACCCATATAACCATAACCTTATATGCGGATTTGGTAGTATCTACTATGTAGCTTTTGAGATTCTTTTTGTTTATTTTCTCTTTAATCGGTCTGAATAAAGATTGAAATATCTTTTGAGAACCTATAGAAATATGTGCTTTGACGGGAATAAGCTGCAATATCATATCCCACATCCATATTCCCCACAGAATATGCAAAACCGAAAAACGTTCAAAGAAATTCCAATCGTGTATTATGCAAAATTCCTGTTTATCTGTCAATGCAAGAAACACAGTAATGATAAATACAATTACTCTGCCCACAAGACGCAGAAAATAGATTTTTCTTGTTTTTGACATACTTATCTCCATTATTTTTTTGAGTTAATGTATTCCAGTATTTGATTTTTTATAGAACGCATACCCTTTACAGTGGGATGACATTCCACCTTATCAATATCTATTAGTTCAATAGCATCTAT
>JAZPXS010000317.1:0-4567 GCA_045543775.1 Clostridia bacterium | reverse complement strand
ACAACTCCTTGGCTCACAGAACGACATGGCTACGATCCGACTTCACGCATCCTATCAACGCCTTATAAACGGTGAGGTTGATATGCTCTTTGCCTCTGTTTACCCTGCAAGCGACATTGTTAAAATGGCGGAGGAAAAGGGAGTGGAGCTTGAGCTTATCCCCATTGCATACGATGCAATGATATTCTTTACAAACAAGGAAAACCCCATAGAGGGCATTACCAAAGAACAGATAAGCGATATTTATGTAAATAATGCTTATAAAAACTGGTCGGAGCTTGGCGGAAGCGATGCACTTTTGTACCCCTACTGCAGAAATAATGACAGCGGAAGCCACGCACAGATGGAAAGACACTTTTTGAAGGGAAATCAAATCCATCCCGAGGTGCAAAAGGAGACCTCCTACACTATGTCGAATGTTCTTACGGACGTTATTTCGGCAAAAACCGACAATCCTGCCGGCTACGGTCTGGGTTACAGCATATATTACTACTACCACAATGTAGATGCGGTTCTCGGAACAAAGCAACACCTCAAGTTTCTTGCCATTGACGGAGTAGAGCCAAACGACAAGACCATTGCAGACGGCTCATACCCCTTATCCAACAATACCTATGTGGTACTGCGGAAGGACACACCAAAGGATTCTCCTGCAAGAAGGATGGCGGAATTTATGCTGACCGAGGCAGGACAGATGTGCGTTGAAAATGCAGGCTACGGCAGACTGAAAAAATCAGATGCAGATATGACATTTACCGACAGAATGAATTTTCTTATGCCGGATGATACCAACTATATGTTTTCTCCCATATCCGTAAAAACCGCCCTTATGATGGCTGCAAACGGTGCCGATGGGGAAACAAGGGAGGAAATACTGGAAGCACTTGATGTTGAGGATATTGATGAGTACAACCAAAAAATAAGGTTCTTATTGGATAAATATTCCGAATCGGATGTGATAAATCTCAACATTTCCAACTCCCTGTGGATAAATTCCGACAAAACACCGCAGAGGTTTTCCAAAAGCTACACAGATGTTTTGGCTGAAACATTTGATGCCACAGCAGAGGTGGTAAACGGCAGTAATGCCGAAAGCCGCATTAACGGATGGGTTAACGAAAAAACAGAGGGCAAAATCCCCCAAATCGTTGACAAAAACAGTGATTTCTGGGCGATGCTTGTAAATGCAGTGTATTTCAAGGGCAGATGGCTCAAGGAGTTTAACAAAGGTGCAACCAAAAAAGATGTGTTCACCTCAAGGGACGGCACAAAGTCCAATATGGATTTTATGAACAGAACTGCGTGGATGAGCTATGCTAAGACCGATGGGGTTTCCGTTATTGCACTTCCGTATCTTACCCGTCAGGATGTGTTTGACGAAAACGGCGAATATGTGGAAACCAAAACTCTCGACGGTGTAAACATATCTATGTACCTTATGATGAGCGATGATAAATTCTCTCCCGAGGAGATTATAAACAAAACAGAAATGAATTCAACATATGTGGCACTATCTGTTCCCAAATTCAGTGTGGAATACAGTACGGGGCTAAATGATATGCTAAAAACACTTGGTATAAGCAGGGCTTTTTCTCCAAATGCTGAATTTGAGAAAATGTTTGATAATGGCAATATGTGGATAGATTCTGCTCTTCACAAAACCTACATCAAGGTGGATGAGGAGGGAACGGAAGCCGCTGCAGTAACCTCTGTCGGTATGGCAGGCTCTGCCCGTCCTCCCGAACCCATTGAGGTCAAATTCAATAAACCGTTTACTTTTGTAATCCGGGATATTGCGAATGAGGAAATTCTCTTTGTGGGAGAATTTGCTTTTGATAAGTAATATGGACTATTTAGCAAAGTAAAAAGCCTATCATTTAGATAGGCTTTTTGCTTTGCTATCGGAAAAATATGTAAATTTCATATGCACATTGTATATGTGCAGAAAAAATGGTATAATTCTATTGCAGGGAGGAGTGATGGAATGGAAAAAGAACAGAAAAGGTCTTATCTTTGTATTGACTTAAATAATGCCGAATTATAAGTAATGCCGAGAAATTTATATATTGCCGAAGAGTTAAGGTTTTATCCTTTAATTCTTCGGCATTTCTTTTTCAGGGGCTTTATATAGAACACCTTGAAAGTCAATAATTCTTCGTGAAAAAGTTTTGATTTTATTCTATCATAGAGAAGACATCACTTTCAATCATAAGAATATCGGGTATCGGTATCTCCGTTTTGTCGTACATAACAACAGTGTTTTCGTAGTCCTTAATCTTTACAACAAAGTCAGTGGCAGTTACATATCGTCCACCGTCTTTTTTCTTATCCGGCAAAAAGTAGGTAATAGAAAACATCTGCTCATCTTCGATATGCTCTTTGATGTAGTTTAGCCTTCTGTTAATCTCATCTTTTGCGTATTCGTCAAGCTCTATTCTTTGGTCAGTAAGTCGTGCTGTTTCCTTAACTGCTTCATCGTGTCCTGTAAGTGCGGCGAATGGTGCAAATTGTGCAGCACGAAGTATTTTATCGGGAAAATCTTTCTCGATTTCAGGATTAGGATATTGATAATTCAGAATATCATCATACTGAAATTCGTTCACAATTGCACCTCCTTATGCCTTGTGCCCTCCGATTTGCTGATTACGCTCAATTGAGGTAGCACCGTCTTGCAAGTTTGTACCCTTAATGATTGCATTCTTGCCGTAGCGTTGTTTTATATCAATCATTGCTTCTTGTATTTTGCGTTCCTTCTGAAGCTCTGCGTTTTCTTTTTCCCGTTTGGCAAATAACTCATCGTAGTCTGTAAACAAATCTAACTGTTCGTATTGTTGTTTATCCTCAACACTTTCCTCAGATACAAGATTATTTGCAGCTATTGTAACTCGTCTTATCAATAGCTTTTTATCAACAATTTCATCGTAAAGCTTTAGTGTAGCATCCTTTATTAGTCTTGCTGATGATGTTTGTCTGTCTATGTTTGCAGTTCCGTGTGCGTGTTTTGGAATTTTTCTTCCGTAATGGTCGGTTTTAACTTCACCGGAATAATACTTGCTTATCTCCGGGTTCGTCAGGTTCTCTATGTCATAACCAATGGTTAAAACAATCTGATTTGTAACAAGACCTTTTTCAACCAAATCAAGTGAAAGAAGCTCCAGCATTTCCCAAACGATTATTCTTGCTTTATCAAAATCATAAGGGCAATGCAGAACTTGTCCTACACTCATACTCTTTGTGCTCGGCGTATAGGCCTTTGCTTCTTCGATGGTGCAAGGCTCATATCCCCATGCGTGGTCAACAAGCATTTTTGAATTTATACCGAACAGCTTTTTGAGTGTCTTTCTGCCGTAAGAAGTAGTAGATGCTCTTGCAATATCGCCCATTGTATACATTCGGTTTTCTTCAAGCTTTTTGGATATGCCTTTGCCGACTCTCCAAAAGTCGGTAAGAGGTTTATGTTCCCAAAGTTCTTTGCGGTAGGTCGTTTCGTCAAGCTCGGCGATACGCATACCGTCTTTGTCCGGACGCATCTTTTTTGCCGTTATATCCATAGCAATTTTTGCAAGATACATATTAGTGCCAATTCCTGCGGTTGCAGTAATGCCAGTAGTAGCAAGAACATCCTTAATCATCGTCATTGTCAGTTCATGTGCTGTCATATGATAAGTGTTCAAGTAGCTTGTTAAGTCGATAAACACTTCATCTATAGAATACGTGAGTATATCTTCAGGTGCTACATATTTCAAATACACCTCGTGTATCTTTGTGCTGTAAGCAATGTAATGAGCCATTCGAGGAGGGGCTACTATATAATCTAATTCTAATGTATTATCTGCTTTTAGTTCGTCATCTAAATAAGATTTACCATTGAATGTATGGTTTGGAGAATTTTTTTTGCGTAATGCATTGATTTCCTTGACTTTTTGAATGACTTCAAAAAGTCTCGCACGTCCGGATATTCCATATGCCTTAAGTGAAGGAGTGACAGCAAGACAAATTGTTTTTTCTGTCCTGCTCGTGTCGGCAACAACAAGATTAGTATTAAGAGGATCAAGATTTCGTTCTCTGCATTCGACCGACGCAAAAAATGCTTTGGCATCAATCGCCACATATTGTCGTCTCATTATCTCCCTCCTTTTAAACATAAATATTCAATTTTATTATAGCACTTTTTATATATTTAAACAATAAATTTTTAAAGATAGAAACTGTTAATATTTACAAAATTATCGCTAAGATAAATGAGTATGTACCAGCTTCTTTTGATGTGTATAATGGGTTATAATTATTATATCATTTGCTAGGAGGTATAGAATTCATGAAAATAGAACATAACAATTTTTTAAGAATTTGGAAAAATATAGCTTAGATATGCCAAAGGCACTCCGTTTGGAGTGCCCTTGTTAGTTTATTTACAGTTTATTGGTTTAAGCCATTCAATTATTTCAAAATATACACTTCGCAAAGCGGTACAAGGTTTGTCATATCCTGCCACAGCATAATTTTATCGCCTGTGCCTATGGTAACACCTTTCACACTTGACAGTGTTATTTCGCCGACTTTATCA
>JAZPXS010000316.1:0-6372 GCA_045543775.1 Clostridia bacterium | reverse complement strand
CATGGCTACGATCCGACTTGGCAATAAGTAGTTACCCCCTAATCATATAAGAATGCCATGTAGTGAAATAGTGACACGCAGACTCCCAATCTGAGAAGCGGATGCAAGTTCCGTCATGGCATAGCAACTCTTTGCCGAGTTAGCAATACCTTCATAAAACCAGGGATGCGGACACATCGACCATACGCAAGCGGTGAATGTTCTGCATCCCGCCCTTACATAAGGTGGCTGATATGTGGCGAAATTTCAATGAAAAGAATAGCAAATGCCCGTGTAAAGGGTGTGACAAGAGAGAAGTCGGATGCCATAGTAAATGCGCCGACTTCAAAACATATCAAGACGAATTACAGATAATTCGTGAAAAAGTAGAAAACGACCGGTGTATCAAGACATATTACATTGACCGAGGAAAGAGAGTGCCTAAGAAATATGCTCGTAGAAACAGATTTGACTAAAAACAATTGCAATTTTCGCAATTGCCGCCATTTTCGTAGTGGCAAGTGCATGAATCCTACGGCAAGGAAAGATTGCCTTGAAATTGCCTTTGCGGTGCTATGCATCACGGACAAGTTAAAAAGGCGTGGTGCGTGTGATTTCTGTGTCGATGCTGAATTAGGTTTAATGATGGCAGAGGACAAGTGTGAAAGATACAACCGGAAAGACACCATGGGGAAGGCAAATCCTCATTTAGGTGTAAAGTTCTGCGCAACCATAACAGACAACCATTTGCGTGTTTATGAAAAGGATTCACGAGTATACAAACTCAAATTCTGTCCGGTATGTGGCAGAAAATTTAGGAGATTGAGTGATGGCGGTAAACGAGGGTTATAAAAAAGCGATAGACACCACAATTGCAAACCTCCGAAAAGAAGGCCTTAAGTATAACTTGTATCTGGATTTACAAGCGTGCTGTCAGTATGGCTATCTTTATGACACCGCAAATAAGGATTATTACAAGGAATACACTGAGTACATCAAGGATATTGCCCTCAAAGAGGTTAAAGATGACGCGAAGCACGCTAAAGAATGGCGTAAACTATACTGGGATATAGTCAAACTGGAATCATTTTGGTATTTCGAATCATATCTCATATACATGGAACATAAGCGGCCATTTGAAAAGCAATTCTATATGCCGAGGGCAAAAACGCTGAAAACAGTCGTAGATGACCTTCAGGCACTTGAATATAGCAAATCACAGAGAATGTATACGCTTTCAATGCCTTCACGAGTAGGAAAATCAACAATCATGGTATTTTTCCTGACATGGGTAGTTCTACGGCATCCGTCATCACATAATGCGATGGGTACACACTCTGGATTTCTTGCGGATCACTTTTATAAGCTGCTTTTAGATATTTTCACAACACAGGAATACTGTTTCGAGGAATTATATAAATATTTTCAGCCGGATAAGCCATTTATTGAGGATAAATCTGCTGAAAAAATGACAATATCCTTTGTTTCAAAAGGAGATTTCCCAACAATTACTTGCCGCGGTATAGATGGTACATGGACTGGAGCAGTTGATATTTCATCAGACGGCTATCTGATGGTTGATGACCTTGTTCGTGACAGAACTCATTCATTATCGCCAAAAAGAATGGCTGACACCTTTGCCGAATATCTTAACAAGATGGTTGACCGAAAAAATGATGGCGCAAAGGAAGTTCTTATCGGTACGTTATGGAATGTCTTGGATCCGATAAAACGCCTAGAGGAAATGTATGGCAACGATGACAGATATATTTTCCGCAGGATCCCGGCATTAAATGAGAATGGTGAGAGTAATTTTGATTATGAAATCAAAGGCTTCAGCACGGAATACTATCAGGATATGAAGGACAAGCTGATAAGAGCCGGAAATGAAGCTGAGTGGATGGCAAAATATCAGCAACAGCCGTATGTTCGTGAAGGCTTGCTGTTCCCTATGGAACAATTGGGATTCTTTAATGGAATCTTGCCACAAGGACATAAGTTCAGATTTGTAGTTAGCTGCGATGTGGCCTTTGGTGGTGGGGATAGCGTATCAATGCCTATCGGACTACACGATTTAACAGATGACATTGTATATATAGTTGATTGGTACTTTAACAGCAGCGGAGTCGGAATTACTGTTCCTGGAGTTGTTGATATGATTGTAAAACACGGCATTAAGAACATCACGTTCGAGGCAAATGCCGGAGGACAGTTATATGCATCTAAAATACAAAATGAACTGCAAGATAGAAGGTATTTGTGTGCTTGCGACAGTGTAAGAGCGCCTAATAATCTTCCGAAAGAGGATAAAATCAAGTCTTGTGAGGCGGTTGTTCGTCATAAGTTCAGATTTTTGGACGGTACTAAGCACAATCCTGAGGAATATGACAGCGATATAACCATTTATGAGAGATCAGCTCAATATGAAAGAGCGTTAGAGGAACTGACAACCTTTGTTACTATCGGTAAAAATCTGCACGATGATGCGGCTGACTCAATAGCACAAACAGCAGAACGAGTATTCGATACGTTACAAAGACGAACAGTAATCATGGAATGCCCGTTTTAGGAGGTTATGAATGACACCAAAACAATATCTGATGCAATACAAAAAGTATATGACAGACATTATATTCTATAAAGCCATGAAAGAAGAGGCGATTATCAATGTGGCAAGCCTTAAATCACCGGCTTTTGGCAATAGTGTCATTAAGACACCTGAAAACGATCCGATTGGCAATCTTGTGTTCGAGTTAGAAAAAGACGTTGCAAAATACGACATGGAAATTCTAAATCTCAACATAAAAATGATGATGATTGACCGGCAAATATGCCATATGAAAGAGGTTAATGATGATTACTTCAAGATTCTTTCGTACAAGTATAAAGCCGGCATGGATTGGCAGCAGATAGCTGACAAAATGCATATGGGATTATCGACAGTAACACATTTACATAGTCCTGCATTGCATAAATTTGATGAATTATTCGGAAATCAGTACAAAAATGCCTAGAATGCAAGATTTTGCAAGAAATACAATTTGACTACAGATAATTTCTGTGATTTATTAAGCTTGAGCAAGAATCAGAATCCTTCAAAATATGTTTAAATTCTCCTTAAAAGCCTCGCAATGGTGTGCGGGGCTTTTTACATGGGAGAAAAAGGAGAGTATGAAGAAAAATATAGTATATTGTCCCAGATGTGCAAGAAGGGTATATGAAGTCAGATACGGGCAAACGATGTTTGTTTCGGTCAGATGTCAATGTGGTACATATTACAAGATAAATCCATATAGTTGCAAAGCTATAAAGATTGATAATCCACCGCGGAAAACAAGTTCAGGGGCAACATTTTATTAAGGAGCAGATATGCTAGACAGAAATACAAGTTATTCGAGTCCGATATATAACACGCATCTTGGCAGAAGAGTTATATACACGGCTGAATCAACGATTACCCGTGAAAACTTAATAGATGTCTTAACAACAGCAAAATCAATTCACACAATGAATGTCAGTGATATAAAGTATCTGCTTCGTTACGAAAAAGGCGATCAGCCATTAAACAGAGTCAAGAAGGTACGACCTGACATTGATATAGTTGATATCGACAACATAGCGAATCAGATTACAGAGTTTAAACTTGGTTATGATTGGGGATATCCGATATCACTTGTTCAACGTGGTGCGCAGAACAATGTTGATTCTGACGCGGTTACACTTCTTAATGATTATTACGAACTTGCCGGTAATCGTGGCAAACAGCAGGAACTTGCCAGATATGTCGAGATTACAGGCGTAGGATATACCTACGTTGACACAAATTCAGATTATATTGAGGGTGATAGCCCATTTACTCTTGATGTCTTAGATCCCGAATTTACTTTCGTTGTCAGAAGCACATATTATCCTGACAAGAGAATAATCATGGCGGTGACATTTGGCGATACGGACGAAGATGGAAACACGACTTATATGTGTTTCACGCCAACAAGACGATATATGGTCGATAATCTCAATCAGATTAAGGAATACGCAAATTATCTTGGCGTAATTCCGATAATTGAGTGGTTCAGAGCATATGACCGCATGGGATGCTTTGAAAGACAGATACCCGAAATGGATGCGCTCAACCTTCTTAATTCGGATTTTCTCAATGATGTTGACCAGAATACACAGGCTATATGGCACGTTAATGATGTTGAGTTTGCGAAAGAGGAAATCGAAAACGAGGACGGCACAGTAACCACAAGAGTTAAAAGACCGGAAAACGGACAATGGTTACAGACATTTTCAAATGCAAACGGCAGCAAGCCTTCGATTACACCACTGACAGTTAATTATAACTACAGTGGTGTTTTAAATAATATCGTCACAAAAAGGCAGACCATATTGCAGAAATGTGATGTGCCGCAGAGAAATGATAATTCCGGCGGTTCAACAGGCATTGCAATGAGTGATGCATCCGGTTGGAGTGCTGCTGAAGCAAGTGCAAGCAAAAAAGAAAACATTCAGGATCTCTGCAAGTGTAATGAATTAAAAGTTGTATTCCGTGCTATAGCAAAGAATACAAAGATTGCTTCAGATAATCCGATAAAGCAGTTAACGCTTGCGGATATAAAACCATACATTAAACGTCAGAAGTCATATGAAATGACCGTAAAGACAAATGCATTTGCAACAATGGTTGCACACGGCATAAATGGCCTTGATGCACTACAGAGCATCAACTTCTTTGATGATCCTAGTCAGGTATGGGAAAGAAGCAAGGAAAGCATTGAACAGTATCAGCAGAAAACATTCGGTGAAGAACCGGTGCAAGAACAGATTGAGGTTGACACCGAACTGTCTAACGATAGGGTGACAGACCAAATAGATAATAGTCCGAACATAAGGTGATTGGATGGCAACACAGAATTTTGACCAGTTAAATATATTAAAACGGCGGTCAATTCCGTATGAAGAGTATTTCGGCGATATGGAATTAACGGCTGAACAGAAAAAACATAGGCGTGAAACTGCTTTAATCCTTGAGGACATAATCGCAATCATTCTTATGTTGGTTCAGCAACAGATGGAAATGAATGCGGTTAATCCGGTGATTGTAAAGCAACAGATGATATTCGACCTTCTTGAACCTGTCGAAAACGGCGATTTTTTTGATTCCGAAGAACAGCTTGACCGTTATATCACAAGTGTCGCTGATGAGGTTGTGGATTCCACAATACGGAATCTTGAAAAATATCCGAATGATTATGATTACACAGGTGAAACAAATTATTGGGTTTCGGAGGATAGGGCAAAGTTCATAGCAGAAAATGAAGCAAATACGCTATGCAACAACAAAGATTATCTTGATGCGAAAGCACAGGGCAAAACGCGGAAAATATGGATGGCGTTTCCGGATGACAGAGTAAGACCTACTCATGTGGAAACAAACGGTTCCGAAGTGCCGATAGATGCATATTTTTCTGTCGGTGGTGCAAGAATGCTATTTCCGCGAGATACAACAAGTAAATATTCAACGGCAAGTGAATATCCTGAAGAAGTGGTTAATTGCAGATGCCAGGTCAAGTATTTTTAGCGATTAGGAATTTACTGAGAAATCAGCAGGTTCCTTTTTTATATAAGTTTTCGAGTAGAGAAACTCGTTAATCACGCAAAACAAATAATGCTGAGAGAACAGCTATACCAAACGCATAACTTATGGCGCTAGAGAAAGCGCCTTTTTAATTACAAATTTCGCAGAAAGGACATAGGTAAAACTTTATGGACGAGAACACAAACATTCAGACACCCGAAACAAATGATGCAGTTCAGCCGGAAACAACGCCAAATGCTACTCCAAAGGCTGATGACAAACCCACCACAAAAACAGTTGAAGAGCAGTTACAGGCTTTGATGGTTGAAAACGCCAAAATGAAGAGGGCAATGGATAAAGCGGCTTCGGAGGCTGCTGATTATAAAAAAAAGTACAATGCAACTCTTTCCGAGCAGGAAAAGGCGTCGCTTGAAAAGGCAGAGGAACAGGCAAAGCGTGATGAACGTTTAGCTGAATTGGAGCGCGAAGTTTCAGTTCATAAATTTACAGAGCAGTTCCTTGACCTTGGCTATGATAAAAAGTCAGCTATCGCAGCGGCAACCGCACAGGTTGATGGCGATATTGATACTCTTTTCAAACTTCAGAAGAAGGTTATGGACGAAAAGATTTTAGCAAAGGAACAGGAACTAATAAAAGATATTCCGCGTGCAAAGACCGGTGTTTATTCTTCAATGACCGCAGAGCAGATACTTGCTATTCCGGACAGAGATGAAAGGCATAGGGCGATGGCAGAGAATATCGAACTATTCGGTTAATAAATAATTTTCATGGGAGGAAAAACAAATGGCTAA
>JAZPXS010000315.1:0-6590 GCA_045543775.1 Clostridia bacterium | reverse complement strand
TGAGCCAAGGAGTTGTCTGGGTTGGTTGTCTTCCTAAGACCGCTTGGCCCCCGACTTGTATTGATGGTATAAGAGTCGATGCAGTTGCAAATATGCTTTATCACACCTTTGGAAAAGGTGACCAGCCTGAACTTAAAAACGCTAAAGGCGATTACACAAACCTTGAAGGTATAGCCTTTATTCAGAAAATGAATACGGTCTTGCATGAACTTTATCCCGGAGTTGTTACAATGGCAGAGGACTCCTCTGCATGGCCTCTTGTTACAAAGGGAGCAGACCAGGGCGGTCTTGGCTTTGACTTTAAGTGGAATATGGGGTGGATGAATGACACTCTTTCCTATATGAAACTTGACCCTATATACAGAAAAGCAGTACACGACAAGCTTACCTTTGCAATGTTTTATGCATTCTCAGAAAACTATGTTTTGCCTTTTTCTCACGATGAGGTTGTTCACGGAAAATGCTCAATGGTTGAGAAAATGCCCGGATACAGAGTAGATAAATACGCACAGCTTCGTGCACTTTACACATATATGTATGCAATGCCCGGAAAAAAACTTAATTTTATGGGAAACGAGTTCGGACATTCTCTTGAATGGAGATTTTACGAACAGCTTGAATGGCAGCTACTTGAATTTGCAGAATACGCAGGAATGAAAAACTGTGTTTCTGATATAAATTATCTTTATATGAAAAGCAAACCCTTCTGGGAGGTTGACACTTCCTGGGACGGCTTTTCCTGGTGCGATGCAAACAACAGTGAAAAGAGCATACTTTCTTTTGCAAGGTTTGCAAAAAACAAAAATGATTTTATGGTTGTTGTGGTAAACTTCACACCTGTAAAATATGAGTATTTCCCTGTAGGCGTGCCAAGCTTTACAGACTATGAGGAAATATTCAACTCAGATGACCTGAGATACGGCGGAAATAATATTCTAAACCGCGGTGTGCTTACTCCTAAGGGTGTAAGCGAGGGGGAAATGCCATTCTCCGTCAGAGTGACATTACCGCCTTTCGGTGCGATAATATTAAAACCGCTTAAATAAAGGGAGGACAGAACAATGGCAAAAAAAGAGATGGTAGCAATGATTCTTGCCGGCGGACAAGGATCAAGACTTAAAGCACTTACTTCGCAGGTAGCAAAGCCTGCAGTTGCTTTCGGAGGGAAGTATAAAATAATCGACTTCGTGCTGAGCAACTGTGCAAATTCCGGTATAGATACAATAGGAATTTTGACACAGTATAAGCCCTGGGCACTTAACAGTCATATTGGCGTAGGAAAGGCGTGGGACCTTGATGTTTCCACAGGCGGTGTGAGCATCTTGCCTCCGTATATGGGCGAGGCAGGTGGTGATTGGTACAAGGGAACAGCCGATGCTATTTACCAGAATTTGTATTTTATGGATAGCTATGAGCCTGATTATGTATTGATTTTATCAGGTGACCACATTTATAAAATGGACTATTCAAAAATGCTTGAATATCATATTAAAAAAGGTGCAGACGCAACAATTGCGGTTATTGATGTTCCTTATCACGAAGCATCAAGATTTGGTATTATGAATGTTGAGGAAGGATATAAAATCAACGAGTTTGAAGAAAAGCCTCCTCAGCCAAAGAGCACACTTGCATCTATGGGTATTTATATTTTCAGCTATCCTGTGCTTAAAAAATACCTTCAGGAGGATGCAGTTAAAGAAAATTCTGCACACGATTTCGGTAAAAATATCATTCCTCAGATGCTTAATGACGGCAAGGGTATGTATGCATATCCATTTGAGGGATATTGGAGAGATATCGGTACAATTGACAGTATATGGGAAGCAAATATGGATTTAATCAATCCTGATAACGAGCTTAAACTTTATAATGACGATTGGAAAATTTATTCAAATTTAAGCTCAAAAGTACCGCAGTTTATAGGCGATAAAGCAACTGTTAAAAACAGTATTATTTCAGAAGGGTCTGTAGTTCTTGGCAAGGTGGAACATTCGGTAATATTCCCGGGTGTTTACATTGCAGAGGATGCTGTTGTTAAAGACAGTGTTATTATGGAGGATTGCAGAATTCTTTCAGACTGTGTTGTGGATAAGGCAATCGTAGGAACAAAGACAGTAATTAATGGCGATAATTATATTGGCGACGGCAAAGAGGTTGTCTTGGTAGAAAACAACATTAACATCAAAGTCGGCGAATATAAAAAAGCTGACTAAGGGAGGGTAAAGTATGCTTAGAAACTATATGGGTATAATTAACCTTGAAGAAAGTGAGAAGGATATCAGAAGCCTTACCAACTTCAGACCTATCGGAACAATTCCCGTTGCAGGCAGATACAGAGTAATAGACTTTGCTCTTTCAAATCTTGTTAATGCAGGATTAAGACATGTGAGCGTTTTCTGTAAAAAAGAAACCCGTTCTCTTTCAGACCACTTAGGTGCAGGAAGACCGTGGGACCTTGACAGAAAAAATGACGGCCTCTTTGTGTTCCAACACAATCTTTTAGGCGGTGACAGCAGTCTTGATGCAAAGCTCTTTGCAAACAATATGGAATTCATTAACAGGTCAAATTGTGAATATGCAATAGTTACATCTTCATATATGATTGCAAATGTAGATTTCGCTGCTGCAGCAAAGGCTTATGAAGAATCAGGAGCGGATATTTTCGTTATCTATAAAAATATAGATGATGCAGATAAAAACTTCTTAAATTGCGATCTTCTTAAAATGGACGACAATAAAAAGATTGTAAATGTTGTTAAAAATATAGGTGTTGACAAAAATGCATCTGTATGTGCTGAAATGTTTATATTAAAAACAAAAACACTTCAGGAACTTATGTATAAAGCAATCAACAACGGTATAAGAAAAGGCTTTAACAACATAGTATACGACAGTCTTAATACCTACAATATTCAGGGATATGAATTTAAAGGCTATATGCAATGTATAAACTCAATTGAAAGCTATTACAGAATGAATATGGATATGTTGAACATCGAAAAAGTGGGAGAGCTTTTCAACAAGTATAATCCTATATACACAAAAACAAAGGATGTTCCTCCGACAGTTTATTGTGAAAACAGCCAGGTTCAGAATTCTATCGTTGCAGACGGAACAATAGTAAAAGGCAAGGTCTTGAATTCTGTTGTTTCAAGAAATGTAAGAATAGGTGAAAATGTTGAGCTTGAAGGCTGTGTAATTCTCCAGAATGCAGTAATAAAAGACGGCACAAAGCTTAAAAATGTTATCGTGGACAAAGGTGTAACAGTTGACGAAAATACAATTGTTCAAGGACCGAAGGAGTATCCAATTGTTTTGGAGAAGAAAAGATAAAAACCTCAAAAATCGACACAGAGCAGGACACACCGCAAGGTGTGTCCTTTTTCACTAAAGGCAAAGCTTACATATAAACAATATGCTACGCTTTGCCTTTAGCAAAATCTGCATCCGATTTTTGAGGTTTTGGAGTATATGCTACGCTTTGCGGTTAGCAAAATCTGCATCCAATTTATAGGCTTTTTGAAAATTCCAGGTTGAAAAATGCATTTAATTATGTTATACTATGAATGCAACACAACTTAATAGCACAGACTGTAAGAGAAAGTGTTTTTAATTTTGTTAAAAACGCATTCTCTATTTGGCTTTCTCTTATAGTTTGCTAAAGTTGTGTTGCGACAATTGGAGTTATGCGTTTTTGTGCGTTGACTTCTGTTAAATGAGTATAAGGAAGTTTTAAGAAATGGCGATACAATGGGCTTTTGCTCGTTGTATCGCCTCATTGTTTATTGAATAAAATATTTAGATAGCTAATTCTTGTATATGCTGTGATACATCTATCAGACCGACTGCGGTATAGTAAATGTCAATTCTCTGTATTCGCTGACCACTTGACTTATCTACTGCGTGGACTTTGATTCTATCTATCAAGTCATTTACCACTCTTGCGGAAAGCTCTTTAATTTCGGTGTACTGACGGACTATGTTTAGGAAATACTCCACATTATCGACTTGCTCAGCTTCTTGATTTAGCTCATCTTCGAGTGCTGCCGTTTCTGATATAAGCTGTTTTTGCTCTCTTTCATAATCGGCAGATAGTTTTGCAAAGCGTTCATCACTTAACTTGCCCGATATATTGTCCTCATAAATCCTTTTGAAAATTCCGTCAAGCTCCGATATTCGCATTTTGTTTGCTTCGAGCTTTTTTCTTCGTGAAGCGATTTCTTTTTTCTTGTCCTTTGCAGATTTATCAACAAGGCTTTTTACAAAATCACTTTCAAAGGATTGCAGATATGCAAGCATTGTTTGTACTTGTTCAAGAACAATGTTATAGAGTACACTTTCACGGAGATAATGTACTGTGCATTTGCCCGTATTACCTTTGTAATTAGAACAAACAAAATAATCGTGTTCCTCTTTATGAGATTTGCAAGTGCAGTAATAGAGCTTTGCACCACAGTCTGCACATTCCAAAAGTCCTGCAAAAATACTTTTCTTTCCCGATTTGGTATATCGGCGTTTATTCTTTCGGAGTTCCTGCACCTTTTCCCATACAGAGATTTCAATAATGGGTGCGTGCGTGTTTTCAAATATCAGCCAATTTTCTTTGGGTTGCCGTACTTTCTTATGGGTTTTGTAGTTTACGGTAGCAGTCCGAAAATTAACTGTATGTCCTATGTAGGTCATATTTTCAAGTATTCCCGAAATACTTCTGTTGCACCAAACATTGCTCATATTAGCTTTTGTTCTGCAAGGCATTCCGTGTTCTCTGAAATATACCATAGGTGTTGAAATGCCCTCTGCGGTAAGCTGTTTTGCAATTTTGCCGGGACCTTTGCCACACATACAAAGTTCAAATATGTATCTGACAACTTTTGCAGCTTCTTCATCAATAATAATTTCTTTGGGATTATCGGGATTTACCTTGTAACCATAAGGGATAGCAGAGCCTAAACGCTGTCCCGATTCGCCCTTTGCCTTAAACACAGCATTGATTTTTTTGCTTGCGTTTTTAGCATACCATTCGTTAAAAATATTGGTAAAGGGTGCAAACTCGTTGCTTTCGCTATTCTCTGTATCTACATTGTCATTGATTGCGATAAATCTTACATTCATTGACGGCAGATACATTTCTGTGTAATATCCAACCATAATATGGTCTCTGCCGAAACGGGATAAATCCTTTACAACGACTGTTGATATAAGACCTTGCTCAATATCGGATAGCATTTCCTTAAATCCGTCACGCTCAAAGGTCGTTCCGCTTACTCCGTCATCCACATAAATCTTATACGGAATTAGACTGTGGTCTTTTGCATATCTTTCAAGAATTGCTTTTTGATTTGTTATACTGTTACTTTCGCCCTCACGCCCGTCATCTTGCGATAATCGGCAGTAAAGAGCAGTTATTTTATCATCATTTGACTGTCTTATCATTTAATAAATTCTCCTTTCCGACAGCCGGATATGATAAATATTGTAGTGTAGACATTATACCATACCCGACTGTCAAATTCAATAATTTGAGGTTAGAAAAAATAATTTTGTTGACTCTGCATAATTACGCATATTTATAATCGTGTAATCAGCCTTTTGATTTTTGTGACAATATCCTCTTTTTCTTTCTCATTGAAATGTGCATTTACAACATAGGTTGTTTTGCCAATGCTTTTCTTAAAGCTGATATTTCGAGGATTTTTCAGGTTTTCTTCTGTAGTATTTTGTAGCTTATTGTCATTCAATGTCATTGTGTTTTATCCTCCTGTCCATAATCAACAAATTATCATCAGGCAGATATGTAATATTTGATTTATTACCAGTTATATGGTAAAATAACATTAAGGTAATACCGCCGTTTGACAGTTTTAGTATATAGCGGTATGGTGCAGAACACATTGACACGGAATTGAGAGTAAATTGACAAAGTGAGGTGACACGAATGGAAAGATGTGATTTTTCATCCGTAATGCAGATTATTTCAAACTACATAAGCCAAAGCGAAAGTATAAATCAGACAGATTTACTGCAAGAGTGTGTATTTGATAATTTCTTTCAAAGCAAGTATTCAGAGGAGTTTTCATTGGATAACGGTCTTGTATGTAAATGGCTGAATGGAACAGCTAAAATCAGTCCGAGAATTATCGAATATTATTCAAGTAAAAAGGCACAGGAAAATTTGTCTTATGACATAGAAAATCTTGTATTCCCTTTACTCTATGATTTGGATATGGCAGTTAGTGAAATATATAATCTTGCTATGAACGATACAGATATTTCACCTGAAAAGAAAGAGTTTTTATGTCAAGGCTATCCGTATAGTGATGAACAGAACAAGGCTGATTTTGTTAGCCGAGTGCTGTGGTTTGTTATGGATCGAACTTTTGTAAAAAGGGATAGCAAGACAAAAGAGCTTCTTGTGTTGGGAAGTTTGTCACCGATAGTCAAAGATTATATTATTGACGGATTTCCACCCAAAGCTTGTAAGCATTTTTGCGGCAGAGATAATGAACTTCAAGCGATAGATGAAATGCTGAAAAAGCACGATAAAATTTTTTTACAGGGTGTTGCTGGAATAGGTAAAAGTGAGCTTGCAA
>JAZPXS010000314.1:0-2717 GCA_045543775.1 Clostridia bacterium | reverse complement strand
GTTTTGGTTTATCACGGCTGCCATTCAAAGTATAATATCCGCACCGAAGATGAGATAACAAAGGTCGAAAACGATACCGTTTCGTCTCTTGAAGCGGCATTTGTTATTATCGCATCAATGGGACTTGGCGGCGTAAGAAAGCTTGAAATAGAGCTTGGTGAGTCTGCTATGGTAATGGGACAAGGGCTACTTGGAATTTTTGCAACGCAGTTTTTAAGACTTTCCGGTGCAAATCCTGTAATTGCAGTAGACCTTAATCCACAAAGACGTGAGCTTGCATTAAAGCTTGGCGCCGACTATGCTTTTGATCCGTCAGACAAAGATTTTGTGGAAAAAGTAAAAGAAGTTACAAAGGGTAAAGGTGTAAACGGCTGTGTTGAAGTAACAGGCATCGCTCAGGCAATGAATCAGGCACTCCAGTGTGCCTCATGGATGGGCAGAATTTCACTTCTTGGTTGCACAAGAGTTTCGGACAGTGCAGTTGACTATTATCAGCAGGTGCATCGCCCGGGTGTAAAGCTTATCGGTGCACACAATTTTGTTCGCCCAAAGTATGAATCCTATCCCCATCACTGGACACACCATGACGATTGCAGGGCAATTCTTGATATGATAGCTTCAAAGCGAATTCAGGTAGAGCCGATTATATCCCGTGTTGAATCACCAACTGAAGCACCGAGAGTCTTTAATGAACTTTGTGATGACAAAAACTTTCCAATCGGTACAGTGTTTGATTGGAGGGAAATGTAATGAAAAAAATAAAAATCGGACAAATAGGAATAGGACATAATCACGGCGAAGGGAAAATGCTTGCGGTACAAAAATTTCCTGAGCTTTTTGAGGTTATAGGCTATGCGGAGGAAAACGAAAAATGGGTTGAAAAGCGTGGCAATCTTCCTTGCTATAAGGATTTACCAAGGTTAAGTGTTGAAGAAATCATTGAAAAGTCAGATGCTATTTTGGTTGAATGTGATGTCTGGAATTTAACAAAAGTTGCCAAGATGTGTGTTGAAGCAGGAAAACACGTTCATATTGATAAGCCTGCAAGCGGAACATTGGCTGAATTTGAAGAGCTTTTAAATATTGCTAAAGAAAAAAACCTTACTGTTCAAATGGGATATATGTACCGTTATAATTTTGCAATTCAAAAGCTTATGGATATGATAAATTCGGGAGAACTTGGTGAAATTTATCAGATAGACGCAGAAATGAGTACATATCATTCCAAGGAATACCGAGAATGGCTGAAAAAATTTAAGGGCGGTTCTATGTATATTTTCGGCTCGCACCTTATTGATTTGGTTGTAAGCATTTTAGGCAAACCGGAAAAAGTTTATCCTTTTATCAAGCAAACCGGATTTGAAGGTGTTTATTCGGATGATAACAACTTTGCTGTTTTGGAGTATGACAAAGCAATTGCAAGAATCACCAATCTTTCCGTAGAAGTAAATGGTTGGGGAATGAGAAGATTTGCTGTTATGGGAAGTAAAGGTACTGTTGAGATAAAACCGATTGAGCTTAATGTGGAAATGACAAAATCTACAACGGATATTGCTTCAAATGCTTATCAGGATATGAAGGAAAAAGTCGATATAAAAGATGTTCCTACCCTTTCACGATATGATGAAATGATGAAGGATTTTTATAAATCCGTTATAGGCGAAAAAGAAAATCCGTATTCCTATGAGCACGAACTGGCGGTTCAAAAAACTCTATGCAGAGTTGTAGGAGAAAACTGATATGTCAAAGATACTTATAAAAAACGGTAAGGTTTGGGACGGGGAAAGATTTTATTTTGCCGATATTTTAACCGAAAATGAAAAGATAGCTAAAATTGCAGATAAAATATGCGAAACTGCCGAATTTGAATATGATGCAAGCGGCAAAATCGTGTCGGCAGGACTTGTTGATGCTCATGTTCATATGAGGGGTATCAATAAAGAATTTGGAATACACGCTGAGCTGAGCAGCATCCCTTTTGGCGTAACAGCTGCCGCTGATGCATGCGGTGCTTATGGAGACAAAGCCTTGCTTGACACATTTTTGCTTAAAAATGTTATATTTGTGCCCGCTGAATTACGCAACAATAAAGCTTATTTTGATTCTGCGGAGAAAATGCTCGGAAAGTACAAAGAAAAGGCAATTGGAATAAAGGTTTATTTTGATACACAGATATCCGAAGTAAAAGATATTAAGCCACTTTGCGAAGTGGTGGAATTTGCAGAAGCAAATAATCTTATTGTTATGGTTCATTCTTCAAATTCTCCAGTTTCCATGGCGGAGCTTTTGGGTGTATTAAGGAAAGGCGATATATTAACTCATGCATATCACGGTGGAACTAATAATGTCAGTGAAGACGGATTTAAATGTATTAAAACAGCGAAAAAGCGTGGAGTTATTATTGATGCAGGCTTAGCCGGTTATGTTCACACGGATTTCAAGGTGTTTGAAAATGCCATCAGCTGTGGTGCAGTGCCCGATGTTATAAGCACGGATATAACAAGATTTAGTGCATATAAAAGGGGTGGCAGATACGGGATGACTATGTGCATGAGTATAGCAAAACACCTCGGAATGAGTGAGGAAGATATATTCCGTACAGTAACCTCGGCTCCGGCAAAAGCGCTCGGCATGGAAAATGAATGGGGACATTTAAGGGTTGGCAGATGTGCAGACCTTGCAGTATTTGACTATACAAATGAGGGCTTTGGTCTGAC
>JAZPXS010000313.1:0-6181 GCA_045543775.1 Clostridia bacterium | reverse complement strand
CTTGACCAGATTCACATTCCCGACCCGACAAGTCAGGAAATATGCAAGCTCAATATGCTTATCCGTGATATAGAAAAGAAGCTTGAGAAAATAGAAGATAACAATCACAGAAAGGATGATGGTTATGAGGATATATAATTCAATGACAAGACAGAAGGAGGAATTTGTACCGCTTCACGAGAACACAGTGAATATGTATTCCTGCGGACCTACGGTATATAACTTTTTCCATCTTGGCAACGCAAGACCTTTTATAATTTTCGACCAGCTAAGAAGATATTTTGAGTATCGTGGCTACAAGGTTAACTTTGTACAGAACTTTACTGATATCGATGACAAAATGATAAACAAGGCAAATGACCTGGGAATTACGGTAAAAGAGCTTGGTGAGCAGTATATAGCAGAATATTTCAAGGACGCAAAGGCTCTCGGAATTAAGGAAGCTACCTATCATCCAAAGGCTACAGAGCATATAGACGAAATCATAGAGCTTGTTTCCACTCTTATAGAAAAAGGCTTTGCCTATGAAGTTGACGGAGATGTATATTTCCAGACAAGCAAGTTCAAGGAGTACGGCAAGCTTTCAAAACAGCCTCTCGAAGACCTGGAAGCAGGTGCAAGAATAAATATCAACGAAGCAAAGAGAGAACCCCTCGATTTTGCCGTGTGGAAAAAGCAAAAGGAAGGGGAGCCTGCGTGGGAAAGCCCCTGGGGTATGGGAAGACCGGGCTGGCATATAGAGTGTTCTGCCATGGCAACCAAGTACCTTGGCGAAACAATTGATATTCACAGTGGCGGCAAGGACCTTATGTTCCCCCATCACGAAAACGAAATTGCTCAGAGCGAATGTGCTCACGGATGCACTTTTGCAAGATACTGGATGCACAACGGCTTTATCAATGTAGTTAACGAAAAGATGTCAAAATCCAAGGGCAACTTTTTTACCATAAGAGATATTGCTGAGCACTTCCCCCACAGGGTAATAAGATTCTTTATGCTTACTGCACATTACAGAAGTCCCATTAACTTCTCCGACGAGCTTCTTACTCAGGCAAAAAATAGTCTTGAAAGAATAGACAGATGTGTAGAAAATATAGAATTTTCTCTTACCGGAGATATGGGTGCAAATGATGTTGACCTTTCGGCTTACAGGGAAAAGTTTATTTCTGCAATGGACGATGACCTGAACACTGCAGATGCTATTTCCGTTATTTTTGAGCTTGTAAAAGAGATTAATACGGAAATTGCAAATATGAACGAAACTTCTAAGAAAAATGCACTCGCTCTTGTAAACGAGCTTTGCGATGTTCTCGGAATCTGCAAGGAAAAAGAAAATGACATCCTCGACAGCGAAGTGGAAGCACTTATAAACGAAAGAACAGAAGCAAAAAAAGCAAAAAACTTTGCCCGTGCCGATGAAATAAGAGATACCCTTAAGGATATGGGTATCGTACTTGAAGATACCAGACAGGGTGTTAAGTGGAAGAGAGTATAATATGGATTTCCCTTATTTTGAAAAAGGGGATGCAAATATGTATTCCCCCCTTGCTCTTGCATATATAGGCGATGCCGTGTACGAGGTGTACATTCGCTCGTATGTACTCTCCGGAGGAAATTGCCCGGTCAATAAGCTCCACAGAGCCTCTACCGGATATGTAAGTGCCAGAGCACAGAGCCTTGTTGCTCATTCAATAGAGCCTATCCTCACGGAGGAGGAGGCGGCAGTATACAAAAGGGGCAGAAATGCCCACTCAAACACCTCGGCAAAAAATGCAGATATAGTAGATTACCGTCACGCAACGGGCTTTGAGGCTCTTGTAGGTTATCTCTTTATATCCGGCAGAACCCAAAGACTTGAGGAAATAGTAAAGCTTTCCATAGAAACTGTAAATAAAATTAACACGGAGGAAAAGAAATGAATAACACACAGTTGGAACTTCTTGCCTACAAAATAAGAAGACACGCATTAAACGGTGTTCACAGTGCCAAATCCGGACATCCCGGCGGCTCCCTCTCCATTGCAGACATTCTTGCAGTGCTCTACTTTGATGAGATGAATGTGTACACAAATGACAGCAAAAATCCCGACAGAGACAGATTTGTTCTCTCTAAGGGACACTGTGCACCTGCACTTTACGGTGCACTTGCAGAAAAGGGATTTATCCCCAGAGAGGATATCACAACTCTCAGAAAGGCAGACAGCTATCTTCAGGGACATCCCGATATGAAGAATATCCCCGGTGTTGATATGTCCACAGGTTCTCTGGGACAGGGCATATGTGCCGCAAACGGTATGGCTCTTGCCGCAAAACTGGATAACAAGGATTACAGAGTTTACACAATCTTAGGTGACGGTGAGTGTGAAGAAGGTCAGGTATGGGAAGGTGCAATGTTTGCTTCTCACTACAAGCTTGACAACCTTGTTGCTTTTCTTGATTTCAACGGCCTCCAGATAGACGGTGACATAACTGAGGTTATGAACCCCACACCTTTTGATAAGAAGTTTGAAGCTTTTGGCTGGAATGTGATTACAATAGATGCTCATAACTATGACGAAATAAAAGATGCACTCAAAAAAGCTAAAGAGTGCAAGGGCAAGCCTACACTGATACTTGCAAAATCCGTAAAGGGTAAGGGCATCGACTATATGGAAAACCAGGCTTCCTGGCACGGTGCCGCACCAAATGATGAACTTTATGAAAAAGGTCTTAAACAGCTTGATGATAAAATTAAGGAACTGGAGGCGAGAGCATAATGGCAGATATAAAGAAAGTAGCAACAAGAGAATCCTATGGTAATGCATTGGCAGAGCTTGGAGAAAAGTACGATATAGTAGTGCTCGATGCCGACCTTTCCAAGTCTACAAAGACAGATACCTTCAAGAAGAAATTTCCCGAAAGATTTATAAATATGGGCATAGCGGAGCAGAATATGATGAGCACTGCGGCAGGACTTGCATCCTGCGGTAAGGTGGTATTTGCAAGCTCCTTTGCTATGGTTGCGGCAGGCAGAGCCTTTGAACAGATAAGAAACTCCATCTGTTATCCCAACCTCAATGTTAAAATCGGTGCAACACACGCAGGTATATCCGTAGGTGAGGACGGTGCAACACACCAGTGCCTTGAAGATATTGGTATTATGCGTACTATCCCCAATATGGTAGTAATAAACCCTGCAGACGATGTAGAGGCAAGAGCTGCAGTTAAAGCGGCAATTCTTCACGACGGACCTGTTTATCTTCGTTTTGGAAGACTTGCAGTACCCGTTCTTTATGATGAAGCTGACTACAACTTCGAAATAGGAAAAGGTGTACTTCTTGAAGACGGTACTGATGTAACACTTGTTGCCACCGGCCTTATGGTCGAAATGGCATTGGAAGCCAAGAAGCTTCTTGCACAGGACGGAATAAATGCAAGAGTAATCAATATACATACAATAAAGCCAATAGACAGAGAAATTCTCGTTAAGGCTGCAAAGGAAACAGGTGCAATTGTCACCTGTGAAGAACATAATATAATAGGAGGCCTCGGAAGTGCCGTTGCTGAGGTTCTCTGTGAGGAATCTCCCGTACCTATGGAGAGAATAGGCGTTAAGGACAGTTTTGGAAAATCCGGTGTTCCCTCCGACCTCTTTAAGGATTATGATCTTACACCTGAGGCAATAGTTAAAGCCGCAAAGAAAGTGGCAGCAAAGAAATGAAGAAGCTTTTAGTTTCGATAATACTTATCATAACACCGATGCTTTTGGGCATCGGTGTTTGTGCAGATGCACCGTCCGATCTTAAAGGGGTTTGGGTTTCCACAGTTCACAATCTGGACTTCCCTCAAAAGGCAACGGCAGACAGTGCAAAATTAAAATCAGAAATTGACAAAATCGTATCTGACTGTGCAGATGTTGGCTACAATGCAATATTTTTGCAGGTAAGACCTTCGGCAGATTCCATCTATCCATCCTCTGTTTTCTCCTGGTCAAGATATCTTACGGGAAAAAACGGACAGGCACCCGATGGCGGGTTTAATCCTCTGGCGTATTGGGTAGAAAAGTGCCACAGCAGGTCCATAGAGCTTCACGCATGGATTAATCCTTACAGAGTTACCGTAAATGGGGAAAATGAGTTTAATTCTCTCGCACCAAATCACCCTGCAAAGATGCATCCTGATTGGGTTGTAAAGCATACAGACGGCAACTATTATTTCAATCCGGGAATTCCCGAGGTAATTAATCTTGTTGTGTCCGGTGCAGAGGAAATTCTCCGCATGTACAAGGTTGACGGAATTCATATGGATGACTATTTTTATCCCGGACCGGATTTTGAAGATGAGGAAACTTTTAGGATATACAACGCAGGACAGTTTGCCGATAGGGCATCCTGGCGAAGGGATAATGTCAATCAGCTTGTTAAAAAGCTTCACAGTACATGCGGAAAATATGGCAAAGTATTTGGAATAAGTCCCTCGGGAATATGGGATAACAAATCTTCAAATCTCCTTGGAAGTGACACCCGTGGCAGAAGCTCTTACAGGGAGCTTTTTGCAGATAGCCGCACTTGGGTGATAAACGGCTGGGTGGATTATCTTGCACCTCAGATATATTGGGAATTCGGCTATTCCATAGCAGATTACGAGGTTCTTGCAAAATGGTGGAGCAACGTCTTTTCCGGAAGCAGTGCCAAATTGTATATAGGACTTGGCACATATAGGGGAGCAGATGCCAAGGAGGGTTCTCCGTGGTACGGAGGAGAGGAAACAAAACGTCAGATGGATTATAACCGTCAAAATAGCTCAATAGATGGTGAAATTCATTTCCGCTACAAGTTGGTAAACGATTCTTCTGTACTTCGCAGTATTGTCAAGGATGCTTATGCAGTAAGTACAGAGATTTCTGCCTGGTCAAAAGAAGAAGTAGAGGAGGCAATTCACCTTGGCATTGTCCCCGAAGATATGCAAAATGATTATAAAAACAATATAACAAGAGCGGAGTTTGCCAAAATTGCGGTTATGTTTGTAGCACGCCATTTTGATATGGATGTTGATGATGTTGTGGAATGGTATCTATCGGAACATACGGATTCCGACGGGAACCAATTGACGTTTAAGGACAATACATTTACGGATATTGATAACTCTGAATATGAATATTATATAAAATGTGCAAATTCTATGCATATTATTTACGGCAGGGGAGACGGCATATTTGACCCCGATGCATTCATCACACGCGAAGAAGCCGCTACGGTACTTTTGCGGGTTTATTTCTGTTATGGTTCAGGTGTAAAACTTGGCCCGAAAAGTGAGGGAGTGGATGCTTTTTGCGATGTGAAAGAAATTTCATCCTGGGCGGACAGTGCAGTTCGATATATGTATCAGTGGGATGTTATGAAAGGTGTTTCTGATGTGCAATATTCACCAAAATCACACTACACCAAGGAGCAATGCTATATTACTTTTTTAAGGTTAGATCGTGTTTACAGCATCCGATAATGTTAATTTGTGAGAAGTATTATAACTGAATTTATTGCCCCGACTTGACACGAGTCGAATTGTGTCGAATAAAGTTGGATGGTGTTAAAATAAATAGGAGCTTTAGATAAATGCATGAAAATAAACATGTTATAATTACAAAAGAAGAATATGATAGTTTGTGTAGTGCGCTTTTATCACAAGGATTAGATAAAGGTTTGTTTGAGGAATATGAATCAATATATTCATACTTAACAGAAATGTTAGATTTAAATAAAAACAAGACAGTTGTTGACAGCGTTTCTTCGCAGATAAAACTAACTTATTTGTTTGCATTGAGATGGGGGATGTTAGCACTTGCTGTAGGGAAAAAACCTAATCTCTGTTTGTATTCTTTTCAAGCATTATTTGCAGGAATATCAAATACAACATTAGCCATCATTAAGTTGGCACAAGATGGCTTGGATTATCAAGCCTCTTGCTTAATAAGAAATTTATATGAACTTTGTTTTACAATGCTTGCAATAATTATTGATCCTGTTAAACGCGAAATGTTTGTCAAAGGTTCTATAGAAGGGTTGTCTTATGAAACTTGGAAAAAATATTTTACGTTTAAAAAATTAGATAATACAATACATCATTATGAAAAACGCATATCCATGGCTTTTGATAATGATGATTTTCTTAAAAATTGGCGAAGAAAACATTATCAAAATTTTTCT
>JAZPXS010000312.1:0-13935 GCA_045543775.1 Clostridia bacterium | reverse complement strand
TAATACGTTATCGGAGATAGCTCTGCCATCTCACGCATGACAAATCACCCCTTACTTTTGTTGTTTTTCCTTTCTTCAAACAATTGACCTCCTTAAAATGTTTTTCTTGCCTCAAAATTCCTTTTTAGCAATCTCCTCCTTAACTCTCACGAAAAACAAAAAAACACACATAAATCCCCCGTAGGTTCATTACATGTGTTTGTTTCCGCTCGATATTTTATTTTCGTAAAAATGACAAAAAACAGGTTCAAGACAGACCTATCCCTTTGGATAGACTTCTTAAACCTGCTTAACTTCTTACCTGTGTAATCTTCTTACCATTTTTACACAGCCATTTTACCACATCAATTTTTTGTCCGCAAGACGTGGAGCTGTTTTTTTATTAAGTTTTTTTACATAAATATAATAATAAGTGTTAGGCGAAACATCTGCATAATATTTTCCGTTTTTATCTTCTTCGCGGTTTCTCTTGTCAAAACTCTTATTCGAGCCGTCAACTTGTTCATAAAATAAATATCCACTATTTTACAAAACAAGAGAGTAATAATCACTTGCATTCACTTAATCGCAAGAGTATTTTATCAAGTTCCGGCATATTCTTCTTTACTGCAACGGGATTTCCTGATAATTCAGTGAAACAATGTGCAGAAGTTCCCGTTGCAACAACCTCATTATCACGAATATTTCTCATAATATAAGAAAGAATCAACTTGACTCCAGTATATTGTTTAATGGTTACATCTATTTCAATTTCATCGTTAAACTTGCAAGATCGCTTATACTCACATTTGACAGAAACAACAGGAGAAACAATGCCAAGTGACTCAATGTGGCTCATCGAAAATCCTACATCTTCAAGATAACACATTCTTGCTTCTTCCATAAATCGTATATAATTTGAATGATGAACTATTCCCATTTTGTCTGTTTCATAGTAGTTTACCTTATGTATATAACCTTCTACTAGTAATCTCCTTGAAAATTTGATACAAATATAACTCCACAAGCACCAGAACCAACATGAGCACCGATTGTTGCTCCGATATTTATTATGTTTTCGGGCAATGCGTCAAATCCTTGTTTTTTAACTGCTTCTGCCAACAAATCTCCGTTTTTACGATTATTTGAATATACAATGTAAATCGGATAATTCAAATCAGGAGTATATGTTTGCAGCTTTTTTGCAACTGTGCTTATGCCATTCTTCATACTCATTGCTTTGGAAGATACTTCTACTTTGCCTTCTTCAGAAATGCGAATAACAGGCTTGATATTAGCTAGAGTTCCAACAGCATATGCAGTTTTTGATAGTCTGCCGCCTTTGTGAAGATATTCTAATGTATCAACACATGCATACAATTTGACTTTTGTCTTTAATATTTCCAATTCATCAAAAATTTCTTTTGCAGATTTGCTTTCATCACGAAGCTTCACAGCATAATCATCCAAAAGTCTTTGTCCTGCTGTTGCATTAAGGCTGTCAACTACATAGCAATTTTCGTAATCAAGCATATTCCTTACCAAAAACGCATTTTGATAAGTTCCGCTTAATGCTGATGATATTGTTATAATTACACATTCATCGCCGTTTTCCATAAATTCTTCAAGTAACACTTCAAAATCGTATGGTGTAGGCTGCGAGGTTTTTGGGAAACTCTCGCTATTTTCCAATAATTCATAAAACTGTGTTTTTGTTAAATTTTCATTTTCCTTATACTCATTAACATCAAATGAGATTTGCATTGGAACACAAGTTATATTATGTTTTTTTAATTCCTGCGGCTCAAAATCTGCCGCCGAATCTGTAATAATTCTAACCATTAAATTACTCTCCTTAATAAACACCTACTTTAAAAACATATGGAGCAATTTTTCATAAATTTTATTTTTATACGGCTGATAGCGCATCGGTAAATCAATCCAAGTCTTTTTATCCATAACAGATTTGTAATGAGAAAATGCATCAAATCCGTCTTTGCCGTGATATGAACCCATACCGCTTTCACCGACTCCGCCAAAGCCCATTTCACTTGTTGCAAGGTGAACAACCACATCGTTGATGCAACCACCACCGTATGAAAGCTCCGTTGTAACACGCTTAATATGCTTTTTGTTGCTTGAAAACAAATATAATGCAAGGGGCTTATCTTTATCCTTGAGTTCCTGAATCAAGTCATCAAAGTTATCAAAAGTAAGTATGGGCATAATAGGTCCGAAGATCTCCTCACCCATAACTGCATCGCTTTCTGTTACATTATCCATAACAGTAGGGGCAATCTGATTTGTCTTGCTGTTTGTTTCGCCGCCGACAACAACTTTATTCTTATCTATTAAACCACAAAGGCGTTCAAAATGCTTTTCGTTGATTATCTTGCCATAGTTTTCATTCTCTAATGGATTATCTCCATATTGTTTCTTTATCTGCTTAATGACCTCATATATAAATTTATCCTTTATTGAGCTTTCGCAAAGAATATAATCAGGAGCAACACAAGTCTGACCGCAGTTTAGATATTTCCCGAATACAATCCTTTTTGCGGCCAACTTGATGTTTGCGCTTTCATCTACGATACAAGGACTTTTTCCGCCAAGCTCAAGAACTGCTGGTGTAAGATGCTCTGCCGTATGTAGAAGCACCTCTTTTCCAACTGCCTGACTTCCTGTAAAAAATACAAAATCAAACTTTTGCTCTAAAAGTGCAGCGTTTTCAGCTCTGCCACCTGTTACAGTCGCAACATATTCGGGTGCAAAGCACTCACTGATAATTTTTTCTATAATCTTACTTGTTGCAGGCGAATATGCACTTGGTTTAACAATTGCCGTGTTACCTGCGGCAATGGCATCAGCAAGGGGATCAACCGTTAATAGAAAAGGATAATTCCAGGGACTCATAATTAAAGTATTACCGTAAGGAACAGGCTGCTTAAAACTATGAGATGCGAAGTTTGTGACAGGCGTATATACTGTCTTTCTTTTTGCAAATTTCTTTGTATGGCGAATCATATATGAAATCTCAGAAAGAACAAGACCGCTTTCACACATAAAACCTTCAAAGCGACTTTTACCCAGGTCAGCTGTCAGAGCATCATTTACCTCAGTCTGATATTTTTTTACGGTCGCATAAAGCTTTTTAAGCTGTTTTATTCTAAAATCAACAGGAATTGTAGCACCGCTTTTATAGAACTTTCTCTGCTTATTAAGCAAGTCCTTTATTTCTTCACTTGTCATTTTGATTCACTCCAATCTGCAATTTCATAATAAAAGCTTTCCAACTCTTTTCTTGTCATAAGCTTTGGTACTGGATAGAGAGGATTTGCTTCCTTTTCAGCATGCTTTGCCATAATAGGGATATCTTCTTTCTTAATACCGGTTAATTTATCAGGAATCTGCATTTTTGCATTTAGCTTTTCTATTTCTTTAATAAACTTCTCTGCCCCTGCTTTGTGGGATTCCTTTTCATTTGAAATCCCTGCGCTGATCGCAAGTTTATGAAGCTTTTTATAGGCACTTTGTCCGTAGCCTTTAAGCACATATGGCATAATAACTGCATTTGCAAGCCCATGAGGTGTTCCATACTGTCCGCCAAGAGAATGGGCAATCGCGTGAATATATCCTACATACGACTTCGAAAAAGCAACTCCTGCTTTATATGCTGCATGAAGCATATTTTCTCTCGCTTGATGATTTTTGCCGTCTGCATATGCAATTTCAATATTTTCGAATATAAGCTTTGTTGCCTCGAGTGCAAGGTTTCTTGTTTCTTTGCTTGTGGAACGACCAATATATGCCTCTACTGCATGGGTTAACGCATCCATACCTGTTGTGGAAGTCAAATGCTGAGGCAAGGAATATGTAAGAGAAGCATCAAGCACGGCATAGTGTGGAATGAGCGGAAAGCTCATAAGTGCATATTTATGTTGCTTTTCGCTATCGGTAATAATAGATGCAAGAGTAACCTCGCTACCTGTACCTGCCGTTGTAGGAATTGCAATAAGTGTCGGGAGCTTGCGTAGAACTCGCAATATCCCCTTCATTTGTCCCACCGTTTTCTTAGGATATGCAACTCTTGCACCTAAAGCTTTGGCACAGTCCATCGAAGAACCACCGCCGATTGCTATAAGGCAGTTGCAATTATTTGATTTATAAACCGACAAAGCTTCTTCAACATTCTTTACAGTTGGGTTCGGCTGTGTTTTATCAAAGATGACATATTTTATATTATTCTTTTTAAGCACATCTTCAACAGGAGCCACAAGACCGTTGCTCACAATTCCTTTATCCGTTACAATAAGAACCGATTTTATATTCTCATTTTTAAACACATTATCAAGTTTGAGACAAGATTCAATTATATTAGGTTCTCTATATGGTAAAACTGGCAGTGCTGCCCGAAATCCAATTTGAAATATACGGCATCCTATTTTTTTAATAAGAAACATAGACCTCTCTCTTTTCTTTACCAAATTTTAAGTGCTTAACAATCAGCAAGCACCGATTTTTCTGAACTTGTTATAACGTTCTTCGAGAAGCTTTTCAGTTGTGAGGGACTGCTTATTTTTTAATTCTTCAACAAGATAATTTTTTAAATCCGAACAAATTTCTTCGGCAGATTTATCTTTTTCATCAATTACTTTTTCTACAATGTCAAAAGAATACAAATCGCTTGCAGTAAGTTTTAAGGCGTCAGCAGCATCGGATGCTTTTGAAGAGTCCTTCCATAAAATACTTGCACAGCCTTCAGGTGAAATAACAGAATATACAGAATTTTCAAGCATTACGGTTGTATCACAGACACCAAGAGCTAAAGCACCGCCTGAGCCGCCTTCACCGACAACAACGGAAATAATTGGAGTTTTAAGTCCCATCATTTCAAAAAGATTTTCTGCTATTGCTTCGCCCTGACCTCTCTCTTCAGCATCAATACCGCAGTAAGCGCCTGAACTTCCTATGAAGCATATTACAGGCCTGTTAAACTTTTCTGCCTCTTTCATAAGTCTTAAAGCTTTTCTGTAGCCTTCAGGAGTGGGGCAACCAAAATGTCTCTCAATTCTTTCCTCAATAGTTGCACCACGCTCCATCGCAATAGCAGTTACAGCAGTGCCGTTGAGCATACCAACACCGCCTACTATGGCTCCGTCATCACCGAATCTGCGGTCACCGTGAAGCTCAACAAAATCATCTATCATTCTTGAAAGATAATATCCACCCATATTTCTATCATTAGCCCTTGCAGCTAAAACTCTATCATAAGCATTTATTTTTGCATCCATAAAATTCACATCCAATCTCAAATAGCTTTCGCTGAATGAATTTTAAGGAGCTTTCCGATTGTATATTTAAGACGCTTTCTGTCCTCAATCATATCAATAAATCCGTGCTCCAACATAAATTCAGCTCTTTGGAATCCTTCAGGTAATTTCTTTCCTGTGGTTTGTTCAATAACTCTTGCACCGGCAAAGCCGATAAGTGCTTTTGGCTCGGAAATAATAATATCTCCCTGCATAGCAAAGCTAGCTGTTACACCTCCGGTTGTAGGATCAGTAATAACGGTAATATATAAATTACCGCTATCGCTATGCTTCTTTGCGGCGCCGCTTACCTTTGCCATCTGCATAAGGCTGAAAATTCCTTCCTGCATTCTTGCCCCGCCAGAGGTGGTGAAACCAACAACAGGAAGATGTTCCTTTGTTGCCTTTTCAAAAAGTCTTGTTATCTTTTCTCCAACAACAGTTCCCATGCTTCCCATCATAAATTTGGAGTCCATAACAAAGATTGCACAAGGAAATCCATTTATGGTTGCAGTTCCGCATACAACACCTTCCTTAAGACCGCTGTCTTTAACCGCTTTTTTGATTTTTTCATCATAATCAGGGAAGTCTATAGGATTCTGACTTTTTAAATCACCATCGCATTCAACGAAGCTATCATTGTCAGTTACAATAGCAATTCGTTCCATCGCACCCATTCTTAAATATGCTCCGCATTCGGGACAAATCATAGAATTATTAAAGAATACAGAATGTTTATATGTTTTAGAGCATTTAGGACATATTATATCTTCATCTTTATTCAAAAAATTAAATATTTTCTTAATTTCCATTACTTATCCTCCGATTTGTTTGCTATTGCAAACGAAAATTCAGCACTCACACAAAGCTTTCCGTTAACATATCCGCTCCCTTTTGCAAAATAGAAGGGAGAACGGTCTTTTGTAATTTCGCACTCGGTTTCAAATATATCGCCGGGCTTAACGGGATTTCTGAATTTAACCTTATCAAGTCCCGTAAAATACGGAAGCTTGCTTTCATCAATCACACCGTCTAAGCATACACATACAGACTGTGCAAGAATTTCGCAAAGAATCACTCCCGGCACCACTGGGTTATCAGGAAAATGGCCTTTTAAGAACCATTCATCTCCGGCAATTTTCTTTTTTCCGTGTGCAACGCCGTCTACAAGCTCTACTTCATCAAGAAGCAACATATTATCTCTGTGCGGCAAAATATTTTTAATTTCTTCTTTATTCATAGCTTACCTCAAATTTTTGCAAATGCAACACAAGCGTTGTGTCCGCCAAACCCAAGAGAAGTGGACATAGCAAGCTGGAGCTCTGTTTCATTTGCTTGATTTGGTGTATAGTTCAAATCACATTCCTCGTCTTTTTCCTGATATCCGATTGTGGGAGGAACAATGTTTTCGGTTAAAGCAAGAACTGCGGCAATTCCCTCAACTGCACCTGCTGCACCAAGAAGATGACCTGTCATTGACTTGGTTGAACTGATGTTGAGTTTGTATGCATCATCACCAAATACATTCTTAAATGCTTTTGTTTCGGTCTTATCATTAAGCGGTGTGCTTGTTCCGTGAGCATTAATGTATATCTTTTCAGGTGCATATTCTTTTCCTGTTTCTTTCAAGCAATCGCTGATTGCTCTTGATGAGCTTTCTGCAGATTCATCAGGAGCAGTTACATGGAAGGCATCACAAGTGCTGCCATAACCAACAACCTCTGCATAAATTTTAGCACCTCGAGCTACTGCGTGGTCGTAATCCTCTACAATGAGCGCTCCGGCACCTTCACCCATAACAAAGCCATTTCTTCTTTTATCAAAAGGAATGGACGCAACTTTAGGATCTTCGCTTTCAGAAAGTGCCATACAATTCATAAATGCAGCAACTGCAAGTGGTGATATGCTTGCTTCAACTCCGCCTGCAATAATTGCATCGGCATATCCGCCTTTTATTGTTCTGTATGCTTCGCCGATTGCTGTTGTACCTGTAGCACACGCTGTGCTCACGGCAATGCATGGTCCTTTTGCACCAAATTTAATAGCAATATTTCCTGATGCCATATTGGTTATAAGCTTTGGAATAAAGTGAGGAGATACACGAAGTGGACCTCTGTTTAACAGATTATTATGTTCTGCTACAAAAGTATCAAAGCCTCCAATACCGCTGCCATAGTAAACACCTAATCGTTCAGGAGCAACATTATTCTCTATACCACTATCATTTACTGCCTGTGTTGCAGCAGCTATTGCGTATTGCACAAACTTATCACTTCTTCTGATTTCACCCTTTTCCATATAAGGTGTGGGGTCAAAATCTTTAAGTTCTGCCGCAACCTTTACACGATACTCGCTTGTATCAAATTTTGTTATGTAATCAATTCCGCATTTTCCTGTCTTTAAGCTATCCCAAAAAGTGGGTACATCCAGACCTACGGGAGTTACTGCTCCAATACCTGTTATTACAACTCGTTTCATACATTTACCTCCTTAATTAAATGGCAAGACCGCCGTCTATACGGATAACCTCTCCTGTAATATAATCAGAAACATCGTCAGCTAAAAATGCTGCTAAATTTGCTACATCTTCAGGTTTACCGGGTCGTTTAAGCGGTATTAACTTCAAATATTCTTCTGATTGTAAATCCTTTGTCATATCTGTAGTTACAAAACCGGGGGCAATTGCATTACAGCAAACATTTTTTGATGCAAATTCTCTTGCTGTAACCTTTGTTAAAGCAATGACACCTGCTTTTGAAGAAGAATAATTCACCTGACCTGCTGTTCCTAAAAGAGCAGACACAGAAGATATATTTATGATTTTTCCGTATTTTCTCTTTATAAAGTTTCTGCCGCAAGCCTTAATCATATTAAAGCAACCTTTAAGGTTCGTGTTTATAACATCATCAAATTCTTCATCACTCATTGAAATCAAAAGATTGTCACGAGTTATACCTGCATTATTTACAAGAATATCTATTCCGCCAAAGGTTTCAGTTATGGCTTTAACTGTTTCTTTGCATTCTTCTGAATTTGCTACATTGCATTTATAGATTTCTGCTTTTACGCCGTTTTTTTCTGCATTTGCTTTTACGATGTTTGCAGCCTCTTCATTACCGTTATAGATAATTGCTACATTAACGCCTTGGCTTGAAAATTTCTCTGCAATTGCCGCACCAATACCTCGTGATGCACCTGTTATAACAGCAACTTTTCCATTAAGCATTATTCTTCACCGCCTCTACAGTTTCCAAAAGTGTTTCAGCATTTTCGACTGAATAAACATTTACTTCTTTTGAAATTTTCTTAATAAGTCCCGAGAGAGTTTTACCGGGACCTACTTCAATAAAATCTGTAAATCCGTCTGCAATCATATTCTCGATTGTTTCCTGCCACTTTACGGGAGATTGCATCTGCATTTTAAGTGTCCTAACAATTTCATCACCATAAGGCTTGGCAGTAAGATTTGCATAAACCGGTATTTTGGGTGTTACGATTGCATAGTTTGCAAGCTCAGCTTCAAATTTTTCAGCAGCTTCACTCATAAATGGTGAGTGAAAAGCGCCGCTTACTGCAAGAGGAATACATCTGCCGCCGAGTTCTTTTACCTTTTCTTCAAAGGCAGGCATACTGCTTTTTAAACCTGATACTACTGTCTGCCCGGGGCAGTTATAATTTACCGCATAGAGCTTATCGAATTCCGCAGCAGTTTTAGTAACAGTTTCGCTGTCAAGTTTCAAAACTGCACACATTGCGGCATTTTCAGGATCAGACGCATCATTCATAAATTGCCCACGAGAAGTAACGATTTTGAATCCGTCAAGGTAGGAGTAACTCTCAGCATATGCCAGTGCTCCTATCTCGCCGAGAGAAAAACCTGCAACTCCATCTGCATAAATGCCTTTTTCATTAAGCGACAATGCAGCCGAAAGCTCTACAAGATACATGCAAGGCTGAGTGTTTGCCGTGATTTTTAATTCTTCGTCAGTTCCCTCAAATGATTGTTTCATTGTACCAGGACGAACTTCTTCTGCATCATCATATAATTTTTTTGCTGCTGTTCCTATTTCGTACAAGGATTTTCCCATACCTGAGTATTGAGAACCCTGTCCTGAGAAAACAAATGCTATTTTACCCATTTTTTTGCTCCATTCAATATATTTTCAGCTTCGCATACAATGTCGTTTATTATATCCGAAGCATTTTCTTCTTTGTTAACTAAACCTGAAATCTGACCTGCCAGGAAGCAGCCTTTTTTACTGTCGCCATCTACAACAGCAGCTCTGAGTGAACCAACTGCATACTTTTCAAGTTCTTCATCGCTTATATCAGAATATTCAAGCTTTTGATAGCCTCTTGAGAACGGACTTTTAAGACTTCTTACAGGATGACCTAATCTTCTTCCTGTAACTATGGTTGCCGTGTCATTTGCTTTTAAAATTTTGTCTTTATATTCACGGCTTATATTACATTCGTGTGCTACCAAAAATCTCGTTCCGATTTGAACACCTACGCCACCTAACATCATAGCGGCAGCCATTCCTCTGCCGTCAGCAATACCGCCTGCGGCAATGACGGGAATGTTCACGCTGTCACAAACCTGCGGAACAAGTGCCATAGTAGTCATTTCGCCTACATGTCCGCCTGATTCACCGCCTTCTGCTATAACTGCATCTGCACCGCTTCTTTCTACAAGCTTTGCAAGAGCAGACGATGCTATAACAGGAATGACTTTTACACCGGCTTCTTTCCACATAGGTATGTACTTTTCAGGATTACCTGCTCCTGTGGTAACAACTGCCACTTTCTTTTCTGCAATAAGTTTTGCAATTTCATCAATATTTTCGCCCATAAGCATTATGTTTACACCAAAGGGCTTGTCAGTCAGCTTTCGTGCTGTGTCAATCTGTTCCGAAAGCCAACCGACATTACCGTTCGCAGCAGAAATAATGCCAAGTCCACCACCGTTTGACACAGCGGCAGCAAGTTGAGCATCAGATATATGTGCCATACCTCCTTGCAGAATAGGGTGCTTTATTCCAAGCATTTCACATATTGGTGTATTTAACATTATTCCACGCTCCTTTTTTTCACTTACGCTTTTTTAGAATCGATGTATGCAACTAATTCTTTTACGCTTTTGCCTGCTTCAGCGGGTTTAATTTCAATACCAAATTCGTCTTCCATTTCCATCATGATTTCAACAGCATCAAGAGAATCAACGCCGAGGTCTTCAAAAGTTGTTGCCTCTGTGATTTCTGCTGCATCCATTTCAAGATGTTCTGCCAATAATTCCTTTACTTTTTCGAGTGTCATAATTAGTTCCTCCTAAAATAATAAAATATAAAAATTAAATAAATTAATTTTTTACCATTTCATAACGCAAGCAGCACTGGACAGGCCGCCGCCAAAGGCTGACATTACTATATTGTCACCTTTTTTAAGTTTTCCTGATTTTACAAGCTCATCAAAAGCTATTGCAACACTTGCCGATGAGGTGTTGCCGTATTTTTCAATATTTACTACAAATTTATTAATAGGCATTTTAAGACGCTTTGCGGCGTATTCGATAATTCTGATATTTGCCTGATGAGTTACAATGTAATCAATGTCTGAAAGTTCAAGTCCGGCATCCTGGGTTACCTTATTAATATCTGCAACAATTTTACTTACCGCAAATTTAAAGGTTTCCTGACCATCCATAAATATATAAGGATGCTTAATTTCTCCTTCGTAAAAAGGTGAACTGCCCGAAAATGACGGAATCTCAATCACTTCATTTCCGCCACTTGTGTAAAGCATAGACGAAAGATATCCATCACCCTGTTCGATAACAAATGCACCTGCACCATCACCAAAAATAACGCAGGTTCCACGGTCTGACCAATCAACAAGCTTTGAGAGTCTTTCGCTTCCTATAACCAAAGCTTTTTTTACATTTCCGCGCATTATGTAAGATACTGCGGTGTCAAGTGCAAACAAAAATCCGCTACACGCTGAATTTACATCAAATGCAGGACAATTTGCTCCAATAGCCTTTTGAACCATCCCGGCAACGGTAGGGCACAAAGTTTCAGAAGAAATTGTTGCAGCAACAATTAAATCGATATCCGAACCTGAAATTCCTGCCGAAGCAAGGGCCTGCTCTGCTGCATGGATAGCAAAATCTGCGGCTGTTTCATTAACTGAAATATGTCTTTCCTTAACTCCCACACGCTGCATTATCCATTCATCCGATGTATCTACCATTTTTGATAAATCATCATTCGTAACAATTTTCTCAGGAACATATGCTCCTGTACCGAGAATTTTTATAGACACTATAGTACATCCTTTCTTTAGCACACTGTGTGCTGTAAGTTTTTTTCGGGAATTAAACAATTCCCGACACGATTTTACAATATTCAGCACACAGTGTGCTGAATATTTTTTAAACAGAGAATTTATCTCTGCTTAAAAATTTTTATTTAGCTTTTAATCCATTCAAAATAAATTTAAACCCGTATCTGTATCTTTTAAGTGCTTCCTGCAAGGGCAGCTTTCTTCCGATTGCATCTGTGTTAAATCCTCTTATGAAGCACCATATCGCATAACTTGTCATATCAGGATCGACTTTTATGATAAGCCCCTTTTCCATAGCATAGTTAAGGATTTTTGTAATTTCTTCAGTCCACCATTTATAATTGCTTTCGGAAACAGAATCATTTTCAAAAACATAATGAGCAAAATTCATTCTTGTTTCATAGGATATGATAAGCGTTTTTTCAACCTCATCCATTATTTGCTCGAAAAAGTCTTTGGTTTCATCAAAGTGGAATTTCAGGCTTTTCCTAACTTCTAAAATAGAGTTTTCAGAAATTATGTTTAGAACTTCTTCGATATTATGAAAACGATTATAAAAAACTCTGTTTGTTATCCCTAAATGATTTAATATCTTGCGAACATTAACATTGTGTGCCCCCTCAGTTGTGGCAAGGTATGATGCAACATCAATTATTTTCTGTGACATTTCATCAACAATTAACTCTTCATTTGTGTTTGCCATAGGAGCACCTCCTTATTCAGCACACACAGTGCTGAATATATATTACCATAATTTTCTTAGTTTGTCAATAAAACTGAACAAAATTGGTTGAAACGCATATCTAAAATCTAAAATTCGTTGATTTTACGCATATTTAATGATATAATAACAAGGAAAAAAAATAGAATACGAGGTCATGAAATGTATTTTGAAGAATTTAAATTAGGTTCAAAAACGCAGATTGAGCCTGCCGTTATAAATAAAGACGATATGGTTGATTTTGCCAAGAAATACGACAATATTCCCTTACATACAGACGAAGAGTATGCAAAGTCCACATTCTTTGGTAAACTCATTGCTCCGGGCGTTATGTCATTTATGTCAGTTTGGGCGAAATATCTTGAAGTTGACTTAGCTGGAGATGAACTTCTTGCAGGAAAGTCCACTAGGATAGAATGGTTTAAGCCTGTATTTGCAGATGATGTTCTTACAAGCACCTGCACAGTATCTAAACTTACAAAACGCAATGAGAAAAACGGCATTGTTGAACTTACTTTTGAAGTATTTAATCAAAATGGCGAATTGGTGCTGACAGATGTTACGGAAATGATTGTAAAATGCAAGCCTACGAGGTAATGGATATGAGCAAAAAGGAAACGATAAAAAGATATATTTTATTTATTCTATGTCTGTTCTTTATGGGAATAGGTGTAGCACTTACTAAGCACGGAGAATTGGGTGTTTCTCCAATTTCTTCAGTTGCAAATGTTGTAAGCATCAAATTCACATTTTTATCATTCGGAACATGGTTTACAATTTCAAACTGTGTTCTACTGCTTGGACAAGTGTTATTGCTCCGTAAAAACTTTCAGCCGATACAGCTTCTTCAGATACCACTCTCATTTTTGTTTGGATATTTCACGGATTTCGGCTTGTACTTGGCAAGCTTTATACCCAACGATATTTACATAGTAAAGCTATCACTTGTTATAAGCGGAATAATTATTCTTGGCTTTGGAATTACACTTGGTGTTATTGCAAATGTAATTTTAAATTCCGGTGAAGCATTTGTGAAAGCACTTTCCGATGTAATACACAAGGAATTTTCAAATGTTAAAATCGCATTTGATGTGTCGTGGGTTGCATTTTCTATTGTGCTTTCTTTAATTTTCTTCGGAGGAGAGCTTGTAGGAACAAGAGAAGGAACTATACTGTCTGCCGTATTTACGGGAGTGGCAGTAAAACTTTGGTTAAAGCTTATTAAAAAACCAATTGAAAGAATTATATGTAGATAACGAAAAGGAAGCTTGGATTTTTTCTCCAAACTTCCTTTTGTTTTACTTTATATCTATAATACTTCCTGCTACAATTCCGTCAATAAACTGTTTTGCAGCACGGGCAGACCGAGTGCCTCGTTTTAATGCAAATTTTTCAGCCGATGTATCAAGCTTTTCAGTATCATATGTAATTCCTTGTTTATCGGCAAGATTATGCACGATATCAAGATATGTTGCTTTATCGGGTCTTGAAAATGTAAGCTGAATTCCAAATCTTTCGGAAAGAGATAACAATTCCTGCATTGTATCGTTAAAGTGAACATCGTCACCTTCACGATCAGAAAAA
>JAZPXS010000311.1:0-7643 GCA_045543775.1 Clostridia bacterium | reverse complement strand
TAAGACCTGTTGTACCAAAGTATGCAACTACTGCAGAAAGGTCATAGATGTTTATCTTGTTGTCCTTAACGATATCGCCTGCGAGGAAGGTTACGGTTTCCTTTGTATCATCTTTGCCTTCTTCCACACAGATTGCATTTTCCTCGTCCATAACGTTGTTCCAGAACTTGAGGTTTTTGTTGTCTGTGAGGCTTACTGTGTAACGTGCTGTTCTGTAACCTGCACCCTTAACAGTTACCGTGTAGGAAATATCCTTAGGAAGTTCTCTTACAATTGTATCGTCCTCTGCCTTGTCACCAAGCTTGATTTCCTCGTAATATGTGCTTGCGTCAATTACTACGGTCATATCCTGATAATCCTTGCCTGCATATACAACAGGGTTATTGAAGTCGATATCTATTGTGAGCTTTCTTACGGGAACTGCGATTGTAGCTCCGATTTTTCCTATCATACCGTCGTCTGCTTCTCCGGGAGCTTCCATCTCCTCGTTAACAACGAGACCTGCAGCGGGAACAAAGCCGTCAACAAGACTGTCTATTATCTTTGTGGCATATACAGCGTTTGTTGCAGCTGTTTTGTCAACTGTAAGGCTATACTCACCGTATCCGCCGATGGTTACAGTACCGATTACAAGAGCCTTGCCGCTATCCTCATACTTGGTAACACCGTCGTAGTTGAACATATGTCTGTGACCAATCTTTGTGAGAGTAACGCCTGTTGCAGGAACAATGTTGTAATCTATATCTCCGCCATTTGCAGCCTTGATAACATCAAAGTCAAAGGTGATATCTGCAGATGCAAGTTCGTTGATGTCATTGTCTGCTGCGAGAATGATTTCATACTCATCAGCACCCTCAAGGTTGTCCTTTTTATTTGCGTCAACATCTGTCTTGCGGAACTGAACATACACCCAGTTTGCGTACTTTCCTACTCTCCAGAGGCTTGCACCCTTGTGAGCTATATATCCATCTGCAACAAAAGCAGAAGGATCGTGGTCAAATATACCGCCTTTAATTGCAAGGCTTGCTGTTGATGCAGCTGCAAGTGCACCGGCAAACTTACCGTCGTTTACTGTTACATTGGCTGTATCGGAAACAGTGATTGCATAATATGTTGCTCTTGCCTTGCCGGCAATGCTTGTGTAGTTACCGCTGTTTATCACAACTTTTGCAGAACCGCCGATTTTTACTGTGTCTCCTGCGGATTCAACATTTACATCTTCAAGAACAAGCTCTCCTGCATTAATCTCTATTGCTCCTGCAAAAGCATCTTCGTTCTTTATGGAACCATTCTTAACTGTAAGTCTTGCAGGGTTGCAAGGTAAAATGCATCCTGTCATAGTCTTTCCGTTTAAGTCGATAACTGCATCGGAACCGTCTGCAAGGGTAATATTTTCGCTTACATCTGCAAGGAGAGTAATTTCTCCTCCGACATCAACTGCAAGCTGGAGAGAATTGTACAGGGTATCACCAATCTGTGCAACACCGATATTTTCGGGAAATACATTAAGTCCCTTTGCACCGGAGAAGTTAAATGAACTTTCGGGCATTTCACAGGTGCCGTCGTCACCCTTGGTAAATACTACCTGATATGCGTCTGTGCCGGTTGCAGTGAGATTGTTGTTACCCTCCAGAGTAAGGGTGTAATCTGCACTTGTTTTACGGACAACAACAGGCTGATTAGCCTCTATGGTGCAATCCTTTGCAACTGCTGTGTATTCACCCTCACCGTCTGCACGGATTCCGTAACCAACAGCTTTTATGGTGCATTTTTCAATCAGAACGCCTGTGGACTTACCGATGGATATACCGTTCTTGCAGTCTTCAACCACGCAGTCGGAAACGGCAAGGCCTTTTTCCACATTCTTGAGCTGCATAAGGCTGTGCATACCCTCTGCTTCGCATTTTGTCACTATCAGATTGTGGCATCCGCCGGTGTACTGCTTAACACCGACCTTTGTCATATCTGTGCCTGTAAATGTGCAGTCTGTAACTGTGACATTGCTGGTATAGCGGATGTTATTGTTACCGCCAAGGTTTATGCAAGCATCTTTGGAAATATTGCCTGCATCAAAGTTAACGTTCTTAACAGTCAGACCTGCAGTTGCATAGCGAGCACTTCTGCCGTCAACGGTGATAGCACCGGACATGGTCTTTTGTTTACCGTCAATGGTAATCATTACATCGGGTTTCTGAGAAACCGTTACATCCTCATCGCACTTGTCAATCAGACAGATGATATCGCCATCAACTGCCGCATCGATGGCTTCCTGCAAGGAAGCGTAGTATTTATTGCCGATTTGTGCAACCATACCGGGCAAAGCCGTGTAGGTACCGTCAGCATTCTTTTCAATACCTACGCCATCTGCAAGATAGGCGGTTACATCCTTGGTGTATGTACCTCCGTAAACAGTGCACATGCTGTTAAGACTAAGGGAATATGTACCGCTGTAGATGTCAATTGCCTTGGCAGAGCCGGCATCCCAAGAGGGAATTACACTGTCGCAGATTTTAACATTAGACTTGTTGATAATCATTGAGGGGGATTTCATAGCAAAGCTTGCATACTGGCAATTGCCAAGAAGATTTACATTGTACATTGTAACAGTGAATGTAACGTCACCGCTTACATAGTCAAGGTCTGCCTTGGCATTTTTCTGGCTGTCTATGGTTACATTCTTGAGTACAGGATTAACTTCAGGACCTGTACCTGCAAGGTATGATGTAAACTTAATGGTTGCATATTCATTGCTTGCACCGCTTGGTTCAAGGTCAGTAAAGATAGTGTGTCCGTTACCTTCCAGAATAAGTCCGTAGTATGAACGCAAGGGGCCGTTATTCTTTTTGGGATTGGTGCTCTGAACGTGAACATCCTTTAGCATATGCACGGTTTCACCGGTTTTTGCACCTGTAAATGCATTCTGGAAGCTATTATTTACCTCAACTGTACCGTCTGTCTTAACAGTAACAGCCTGTGCATTGCCGTTTTTGGTATCTGCAAACCAGCTGTTGCCTCCGTCCAGTGAAATTTCATATTTCACAGATGCGGGAGCATTACCGGCTATTGCACCGTTTTTGGTAGCTCTTTTTTCATAAGTAACCCCGCCGTAATGATTTACGGTTTCGGTAACATATACCATTACAGAGCTTATAACTTCACCGTTAATTATTCCGTTGTTGGTAAGAGTGTCAAGAACACGAAGTTTCTTGCCTGCAGGAACGGTTACTGTGGTGTCCTGCGGAATAGTAATTGCTTCATCAACAGTAATGTCTTCTGCAATGTAAATTTCTTTTTCTGTTCCGAGAATGGCTTTGAGTTTATCAAAAGTTGTTACGCGTCCCGGTAACTCCTTTACACCAAATGAGCCGTCGCCGTTATCTTCGCAAGCAAAACCGCCTACACACCAATCCTTAACATCCTGTGTGTATGTGCCTCCGGTGATTTGGATTTTTGCACCGTCTGCTCCTGTGATAGCACCGTTTACACTGCCTGCGCTGGCAAGTTCGGAAGAGGCATCAAGGGTAAGTGAGTTGCCGTTGAGTTCTAACTTAGCACCGCTATCTATATTGAGAGTACCGCCAAGCATTTCAAATTGTGTTTTTGAAGTAGAGCCGATATCCAGAGTACCGGAAACATTGATGGTACCGTTGTTACCGCCGTGCTCATCTGCCGTACCAACCACGTTGTTCTGCTGAGCGGTAGTTTTTACAGAGCTTGTTTTGTCAATGTAAATGGCACCGTCATTACGCAGGCTGCCTGTGGTTGCAGTTGAGCCATTGGTAAAGTTGTAAGTAACATTCTTGCCGGTTTTGATGTAATTTTTTGCAGCAAGAACACTGTTGTCAAAGGTTACATTCCAGCTTGCATCAGCACTGCCGGGTTCGTTGTTGTTACCAAAGCTTGTTGCACTTACATAACAATTATCAAAGTTCCACTCATGCTTGCAATGGCAGTTCTTCCAGGAAGAGTTGTCAAATTCAATATAAGCATTTTCTGCGGTAATCCTGCCGCCGTCTATTCCGCCGATACTTGCACCGCTGGAGCTGTTGAACTTGAGGGATGGAGTTTGTCCTGCAGGGACAAAGCTATGAGCATCTGCAACATTGCCGTACACTGTGATATTACGGTTGTATCCCAGAACAAAGCGGGAAATAAGCAGTGTTGCACCCTTATTAACGATAAGCTCAAAGGAAGAACCGTTTATACCGGAAACAGCAGTGTTGGCTCCGTAAAAGTTAACCTCTCCGCCAAACACAGTTGTGCCGGCACCTGAAATATTGATGTCGGTAAGGCTTCCGTTGGAGAAGTTAAGCGTAGTACCATCTCCCACTGTGAGTTTGGCACCGCCTGTTGCAGTAAGGTTCACACCATCGAGTGTTACCTCACCGGAAGAGAGTGAGCAGTCAGCGATAAGCGTAATCTCGTCGCCTGTCTGTGCCTGAGCTGCTGCCTCTTCAAATGTTTTGTAGCCTTGTGCACCAATCTGTGCCACATCGTCGGCAGCGACTTGAAGCAAGCTTAATTCGCTGTCATCAATTACATCGGGAGCCACGGATTGCTCTGATACAGCATCAAGCACTGTATCCTCTGCAAACACAGTTGTTCCCATTGTGCCAAGTATCATCGCAATTGCGAGGACCATAGCAAGAATTTTCTTCATGTGTTACCCTTCTTTCATTGTCAATATATTTTCATTGGGCTTTACTCCCAAGAAATTTACTTAGCCTTGCACACATAACGGCAACCTCCGCACGGGTTGCATTGCCTGTGGGGTTAACCATTCCGTCTGAACCCATAATTATGCCTTTCTTTACCATAGAAGCCATAGCTTCAAATGCATATGCCTCTATGTTTGCCTTGTCCGTGAAGCTATCGAGAACTGTCATATCGTCTGTCTGTTCTATATACCCTCTCATACGGAATGCACGGTAGGCAAGTGTTATGAGGTCCTGTCTGGAAATTGTGTTTGTTGGCATAAAGTTGATGCCGTCTCCTGCGGCAATACCTGCCGCCTTTGCACTTCCTATGGCATTGTAGTAGTAACTGTCCACGGGCACATCTTCAAAGTTTGTGTCAAAGGAGTCATTAATTTCGAGCATCCTTACAAGAATGAGGACAAAATCTCCTCTTGTTATATTGTTTCCGGGTGCAAACTCGGTTGCACTCACACCGGAGATAATACCTTTGGATTTAAGCTCATATATGGCATCCTTTGCCCAGGTATGATTTCCAAGGTCTGTAAATCCCTCGGGGGTTGCCGGATTTACGGGAAGAGTGTCTTTGCCGATTGAGGGGCCAAAGCCTCCACCGCCGCCACCGCCTCCGCCGCCACCGCCTCCGCCGCCGGAGCTTTCTTTTTCTTCGGTGGTAATGGATGCTACGGCAGAAGTTTCACCCAAGCCGATTTCATTCTTTGCTGATATTTGTACATAGTACTTTGTATCATATTCAAGATCTTCCAGGGTGTACTCGTTATTTGAGGATGCTTTCACCACAATTGTTTCATCCATTTTGTCGGAATCGGTGCCGTATTCGATTATGTATTTCTCTATTTTGCTTCCTCCGTCGTCGGGTTCTTTCCAGGTTATCAGGATTTCGTTTTCTTCGACATCCAATGAAGGCTTATCCATCTTTGCCGGAGCAGTTTTTTCCGGCTCCGGTTTTATGCCGATTTTTTCAAAGATATCGTCATATTCATCCACATATCCGTCACGGTTAAAGTCTGCATATTCCGGATTGTAATTATCATAATTACCGCTTGCTACCTCGTCAAATGCTGCCTTGTCGTCGCCATTGACCATTCCGTCGGAATTGACATCTCCGGGAATAAAATCCTCGTTGTTAATCTCCAGAGCTTGCTCAAAGGTAACTCCCTCTGCCTTGTAGGGAACATATCCGTTGCCGGTTATTTCCACAGTGTACTTATCTCCTGCCACCACGGTATTTTCCACAACAAAAGTAGGTACCGTCACTGTGTTGTCATAGTGTCCCCCCTTAGGGATAGATACGGTATTAAAGGCAGTGCTTATAACAGAATCGTTTTTTTCGTTTGTTATGTGCAAAAACAGTCCGCTGTCTACATAACCGCTTTCGTTGGAAACAAGGAAGTTGTTAACAACATTCATTGCAAGTCTTACCGTTGCCTTAATACCCTCGTTATCCTTGGAGCTTGCTTTTGCGTTGACAGATACTGTATCTTTTTCGTATATATAGTCACCGTCTATGTTGAGGTATGTACCTGCAGAGTTTTTGCTGTCCAGTGAGAGTGTAACACTGTCACCTGCATCGCCTGCAAAGGTCAGTATGAAAAGCTCTGTCTTGTCGTCTGTAAAGGTGAGCTTTCCCTCGTTGTTTGTTATTATACCCGGAAGAATAGTGCCGTTGGAGTTTACCAATGCGGCATTGGGGTTTATACAAAAGCACTGCGGAGGGTTGTTTTCGCCGCAAAGGAATTCTATGGACTTATACTTGAGCTTCCCTGTGAATTTGAGTGCTGTCTGCACTGCACTGATGCTTCCTGCAGCACCCATTACACTTACCTTGATTTTGGCTTCGCCTTTGAGAGTGGTGCTGAGCTGATCGGTTACATCTTCCAGTACAATAGTTATGTTTTCTGCCGCCATAGCAGGAACATACATAACCGACACAACCATTGTGAACATAAGCACCAATGCAAATGTCCTTGATAAATGTTTTTTGATGTTCATAAGCTACCTCCGTTTTCTGCTGATGTTTACCAACCTTATGTGATACCGGCTGCGGCTGGCCTTAACAACCAATATTGAAGTGATGCTAAGGCTAATCCAACCGTTTTTTCAGCAATCTGCCGACAATCGGAATTGAAGTCAGATACAGAATTTTCAATCTCTTTTTCCAAAGGAGAGAGGTTTCTTCCGACTGACTGCGTTTAATCTCCATTTTTATATATTTTTGTTCTTCGCTAAAAGAAATTATTGCATTAATCTGTGTAATAACCCATAAAAACGTTAAAATTATAATTCCGTAAAATATAACCATGATGTCCTCGTGTTGTAACTTAAATGTTTTTGTCTATGCTCATTTTCACTCTTTCGTACAGGTTATTCAAAAGCATCTGTGTCTTTTCGCCATCGTCCCATACCACATAGTCTACTATTGCCGAAAGGACAGAGTATATAAAAAGCTCTGCTTGCTCGTATGTACAGCCAAAGATATCCACAAGCTTCTTTGCAAAATTGGCATACGATAAGTTAAAGCTCTTCATTGTTTGCCTCATTCGCTCTCCGTATACGGGACTTACGGTAATCTGTATTACACACCTGAGCTCAGCTTTGTACTTTTTTACCTCAGGCAAAAGATTGTCAAAATAATCCTTGATTTGCCCTGTATGTTTCAGGGTAAACATCAAAAGTGCATCCACAATCTTTGATAAACCGTACTTTCCTGCACTTATCCAGATTTCGTCCTTATTCTCAAACCAATAATAAAGACTGCTCTGCGAAATTCTTGTCTCTCTGCATAAGTCCCCTATTGAGGCATTGGCAAGGCCTGTCCTCAAAAGATATTCCCAAGTTGCCAAAATTATTTCCTGCTTCTTTCCTGACGAACTGTTCATATCCACAAAACTCTCTTTTCATATTTTTCGAAGTCGGAGGCCAAGCGGT
>JAZPXS010000310.1:0-3753 GCA_045543775.1 Clostridia bacterium | reverse complement strand
GGCCAACAGGCAAGCCTTTTGGAGAGCAAAGGGATCATAAGGGTCACCTGTTCTTTGAAGAGGTTCAATTGTATCGAATTCTCCGTGAACATCCATATCACGGCTATCGAATATTATAAGGGGTTTGTCTATTTTCTTTAAAGTAACGGAAACAGGTTTTTCGCCGTTTAAAAGTATTGCAGCATTAAGTACTGTACCACCGTTTTCTATGCAATACGGAGGAGTATCACTCCAACCGCCTCCCCAGTTGACACGAAGAGGAAGCTTGACAGTATGTTCGTCCATTACGATTTTGCAACTGGTATTCTCCTTGAGGTTTGCAAGGGTATTTTCCAGAATAGTACTCTGAATGCATTTGAAACATTCTCCTATATAATACTCTCCCTCACTACCGCCAAGAGCTATGCCTATGTAATAATAAAGACGCATTTTTGTGCTGAAATCCGCTATAGAAAGTTTATCATCAAGCCACTTTTTTTGTATGTTTGTAAGCTTTCCTGACTTTAATATTTCGGATGCATCCGTTGCCGATTTGGAGGAAATAATGCACTTGTATATTTCATCCATACAAACAAGCTCTGACATGCGATTGTTCCACATGATTATAGCATCGGGGTCTGCATCGTTGAATCCGGAACACAGGCTCTTGCGATTGGCATTAATCCACTGCTCTTTGCTGCCTCTGCCCTGAACAAGTTCATACAGATTGAGAGCAGCCGCTACCGCTTCCTTTATGGTTTCACACTCGGGATAAAGATTCGCAGTCCATATGCTATGGTCATCGGAATCCCACAAATCTTCTATATTTAATGAACTATTCTTCAAGAATTCGCCTAATTCTTTTCCAAGGAAAATGCAGTTATCCTCCATCTTAGCCTTGGGATTATCTGCTATGCCGTATATTCTTGCAACAAACTTTCCGTTTTTCTGCTTTAATCCATGAATAACAACATCCGACGGAATTACTTCGTCGTGAATATCTATGTACGAAAGCAGTACATTATCACCAACTTTTGCATCGTGGTGAACATAGCTGACTTCCAGATAGCAGTTTTCGCCTATCTGCGCTTTCTCGGAAAGCACACTGTTGTAGCCCGCAACAGATGTCAGAATACTGCTGTTTACCTTGCTTGTCCAATCAAGCTCTTTATAGGAATCTATCTCACCTGTCATTAACTTCAAAATTTCACGGGTTGTACCAAAGTGGATAAACTTGGCAGGTGCAAGGCGGAGTAACTTCATGTTGTAAGTGTGAAGCACATTCCACACATCTTCCCTTGCTTTTAAAAGTTCGTCGCACATTGTACCCTCGGGAGCTTCCTTGTAGAACGCTTCCAAGGTGGATTCCGTAGCCAAAGGATAAAGAAAATCACCGTAGAGGGATAGTCTCACCTTATCATTTACATATTTATTGTACAGTTCTTCATCCAATTTGCCATCCTTGCAAACAAGCGAATACAAAGAGGCAAGCATATCTGCAGAGAAGATAACCGCACCGGTATCTATATCCACACAGTTATTATCATTTACTGCTCCCTGAGCTTTAAGTGTTTCCACAGTTTGCTTGTGCAGGAATTTGCACACATTACCATTTTCACCACGGAGAAATACACCGTGATTTTTTCCGGTTTCCACATCTTCCTTAAAGGAAATAGCTGCAGCTCCGATACCGGAATAGTCTATCTGCAAGGGATTAAAGAGTAGCAGTACATCGCCCGAAAGGAGCAACATTCCGGACTTGATTCTGGATGGAACAGATGACATAACTATCATAAACTCGTCAAAAAGTGTCGAGCTTCTGCCATCGGGAAGCTTACGGGGAACAGGTGAAAAAAGCTTGCCAAGTGCCGAATACTGTGGCACACGCTTGCTGTCTCCTCCGGAGTGAATTACGAGGATACGTAAGTCATCAAAATTTGTTCTTCCGCTGTGCTCTGCTATGTAACGAATAACCCCCAATGTTGCACCGCCGGAACCTACACGTTTTCCCTCGGGGTCTGGAACGACTGCAAAATGAGTTTTGGCAGGGAGTAGTCCGCTATCCTGCCTTGCTTTAATCTGTGCATTGAATCCCTCTGCCTGAAAATCATTGGAAGCTGTTATAATAACGTAGTCCCAAAGGGCAAAATTGGCACGGGTTAACGAACGATTGTAATCATCCCATGCGTCTTTATATGATTGTGATAAAAATAGTGATGTTTGGTTTGACATAAAATCCCTCTATCATGTTTTATTTATTCTTTGAAAGTTTTCTGAAAACAAGTTCTTTTACAATAGAAACAAGATAATCTAACGAATTGAGTTTACAAAGTTTGGCACCAAATAAATAAACAAATATTCCTATGGAAACTTGTACAATAAAAGTAAACAGATTAACTACCTTAACAAAATACTGAAACAAAGCAATAACGATGCACATAACTATTGACAAAAGAATCGGGGGAAGGAAATCCCTAAATTGTTCCCTGTATCCATAATTTATAAGCTTTCTGTTTGGGTAAATATTTATAATTACAGCAAAGAAAGCCATAATTAAAAAGCTGATTGAAACCACAATAGCATTATCAAAAAGAACTATAAATGCTATCAATAAGGCAAAACCTATTGACTTTTTTAAGATTTCTAGTTTTAGTGACAAGTCACTTCTACCCGATGCCTGCACCGCTTTTATATTTGCGGTTTGAAGTGGTTGCAATATATATGCAATGCTCATTATTTGCAAAAAAGGAACACAGGGCAACCATTTATCCGTAAGCAACAATTTAATCATAGGTTCTGCAACTATTGCCATTCCAAAAAACAACGGGGCTAAAACAAAAGATGATACCTGCACTGATTTTTTTGTAATTTTCTTAAATGCCAATTTATCATCTTGGATATTGGACATTGTTGGAAATAAAACGTCTGCTATAGTTTGATTAACATTTGCTATGATTAAAAGCGGAAATTTATTTCCCCTGTCGTAGTGAGCTAAGGCTTCCGCACTATAAGCCTTACCCACAATTAAGCTCCTTGATTGTGTATATAATTCCGTTATCATAGAGGCAAAAAACATCTTTAACCCAAAATTCAAAAGCCCCTTTAAACGCGTAATCGAAAATTGCAATGACGGTTTCCACTCCACACTTAAAAGCAAAACCAATGTGTTTATCAAAATATTAATTAAGTTTTGTGCAACCAAAGCCCAAACACCATAACCGCTGTATGCCATGTATATACCAACAGACGCAGATATGATGGTTCCGCTTAAGGTTGACATGAAAAACTTTTTGAATAATAGATTTTTCTGCACATATGACCTTTGTATTGAATTCAGACTTGCTATTATCACCTTTATTCCCATTACCCGTATAACAGGAATTAAAATTTCATTATCATAAAAATTTGAAATTACAGGTGCAAGGGAAAAAAGGCATAAATACAGTATTATAGACAAACCGAAACCCGACCAAAAAGCCGAAGAATAGTCTATTGAATCAGAATTTTTTTTCTGTATGAGAGAAGTTCCCAGTCCACTTACTACAAACACATCGCACAAGGTAATAAAAACAGATACAATAGCTATAATACCATACTCTGCAGGAAGTAACATTCTTGCGAGAATAATAGAAATTATAAAACCGATACCCTGTGTGCACATCTTTTCTGCATATAACCAAAACAAGCCCGACATAACCTGTTTTTTCATTGTATTACTTTCCATATTTTATTCTCCAATTTTTAACTACAAACCTAACCGTGCCACAACCAAAG
>JAZPXS010000309.1:0-6770 GCA_045543775.1 Clostridia bacterium | reverse complement strand
AGGAAAAGATTCTACCTTTGCAGGTGTATACGATGGCGGCGGATATAAGATAAATGTAAAACTTATTGTTCCCGGCGACCAGTGTATCTTCCCATATGTAACCGGTACGGTAATGAATCTCGGAACAACGGGTAATCTCATTTCTTCCGGTGCACTTGACAGCACATACTCGGCAGGCATTGCACGCTCTGTAAGAGATACGGGTAAGCTTGTAAACTGCTATTCTACAATGAATATCAACGGACACGCAGTGCGCGGCATTGCTTCGTCAAACTACGGCACGATTGAAAACTGCTATTTCGGCGGCAGTATTACTGCCAGAAACGGCGGCTCAGCAATTGCGTCCGAATCAGGCGGAATCTTTGTAAACTGCTACTATGACGGCGATTGCGGCATGACACAGACGTCGGCAGAAAGCATTTCCGAAGAAGATAAGGCAAATCTTGCCGAAACCCTTAACGAAGGAAGAAAAGCGGCAATCGAGACACTTGGTGTGACAAGCTCAGATGTAAGATACTGGAAGGAATCGGACGGCAAGGGCTATGCAGAGCTTTATATTCCCACACCTACTGTCTCAAAGGTTGTTCTTTCTCCCAAGGATGTAACCGTAAATAAGGGGGACGGAGTGCAGTTTTCTGCAGTAGTTGAGGGCGAATATGACCCGTCGCAGGAAATTGTATGGTCGGTTGAAGCAAAGGGAGCAAAGGACGGAACTGTTATATATGAAGACGGTTTCCTTATTGTTGACAGAGAAGAAACGCTCGAAAGTTTCACTGTTGTTGCAAAGTCTGCATATGACGGAAGCATTACCGATATTGCAACTGTTACTGTAGGTGATTCTGTTGTAACAGAAGATAACGGCAGCCGAGCAAGACCTTATAAGATAGATTCCGCAGAGGATTTTCTTTCATTTACAAACGCAGTAAATTCCGGCAAGAATCTTTCAGGTCTCTACTTTGAACAGACAGCCGATATTGACATGACAGGTGTTGGCGAATATAAGGGTATTCCAAGCAGTAATGTTTTTGCAGGTGTTTATAACGGCAGAGGCTATACAATAAAGGTTGATTATGAATCCCAAGAGGACAACAGCCCCTTTGGTACAACAAGCGGCATTCTCATGAATATTTTTACAACAGGTAATATCAAGGGTATTACAAGACCTGCAGCTGTTGTTCGCAAGATAACCCATTCCGGTGTTGTTATTAACTGCTCTTCAGATGCAAACGTAACTGCAGAAAACGAAGCGGCAGGAGTCGCACGCTCTGTATACGGTGTTGCAGCAAACTGCTACTTTACAGGTTCAACCTTTGCTACATCTGTGTTTTCCTGCACCGTTATCAACGAGGCGGGAACAGGACTTAATAATTACAGCATTGGCAAGGAACACTATGTGAGCGGCGATGAAACAATAATTGTCAAAGATGAACTTACAGAGGACTGTATTGTAAAATGGCTCAATGACGGCAGAAATAAGTCGGCAAAGACCGCAGGTGTTGCGGTAAGCCTTCTCTGCGATTGGGAATTTGATGCCGAAAAGGGTGCGGTACTCGTAAGAATGTAAGCTAATTGAATATGGTAAAACCGCAGGACAAATGTCCTGCGGTTTTTGTGTGGAATAAAATGTGGAAGAAAAGGAGAAACTAAAGAAAAAGCAAAGGGGTAAAAAATGAGTAATAATCAAAACACAAACAAGGAGCTGTCTGAAAACCTCGAGAATATACGCGAGGCGGGTTCAATAAGAATAGTAACAAAATCCTCACGTATTCACACACTTGTTATTGCAGGTCAGGTGGAGGGACATTATGAATTGCCCAGCCAGACCAAAAGTACAAAGTATGAGCATGTGATTCCCCAGCTGGTCGAGGTTGAGGAGAGCGAGGATGTGGACGGACTGCTTATGATACTCAATACTGTCGGAGGAGATGTTGAGGCGGGTCTTGCAATAGCCGAGCTTGTATCGGGAATGACAAAGCCCACGGTTTCTCTTGTTATAGGCGGCGGACACTCAATCGGCGTGCCGCTTGCGGTGTGTGCAAAGAGAAGCTTTATTGTGCCATCTGCAACAATGACAATACATCCGGTAAGAACCAACGGACTTGTAATAGGAGTACCGCAGAGCTTTACCTACTTTCTTAAGATGCAGGAAAGGATAACGGATTTTGTAGTCAAAAATTCAAGAGTCACTAAAGAGCATCTAAGCAAGCTTATGCTTGAAACGGACGAGCTTGCGGCGGATATCGGAACGGTTATAGACGGAATACACGCAGTAAAAATCGGACTTATAGATGAAGTTGGGGGACTTGGCAATGCACTCGGAGCACTTCATGAAATGATAGAGGATAAAAAGAAGGACAGCTGATTTCAGCTGTCCGATGTTTATTTTATTGAATCAATAAATTCATTTGCCTTTGTGAGAATATCTCTGTCATGCTTAAAGTTGAGAAGCGAAAGGGCTTCTTCAAACTCGCAAAGCCTGTATTCGGAAATCTCCATTATGTCCATCTGAATATCTTTTTCTTCAAACGGAGCAAGATAGTATACAGCCTTCTTTTTGATAAATCCGTTTATCAGGTAGTTATAGCTTTCTCTGAAACCGTCGATTATGTGAGTTCTGACTCCGGTTTCTTCATATACTTCACGAAGAGCGGTCTGCTTTTCATTCTCGCCCATTTCAATGTGTCCCTTTGGAAAACCTATGTGCCCTGAAATGTTTGTTATAAGTATAAACTTTCTTACGCCGTCTTTTTCTGTGTACATAACAGCACCGCAGCTTTTCTCATAGAAACAAACATACTTGTATCTGTCTGCAGGAAGATACTTACCGAGTAAAGAGATAAGTCTCGGCTCGTAAATTATTGTACGTTCGGGTGCCATTATCCAGACGTCTTCTTCCTCTTCATGGCGGTCCTTGGCAATGGAAATCACCTGACCTCTGAAGCTCGCGACGGGCTCATTAATACCAATAACGAAAACCTTTATCTCTTTTCCAAGATGTGTTGTTTTTCCGCTGTTGAGCATTCCTGCACGCTTTCCGTCGCTGTACAGAAAATATGTACCCGTTACGGTCATGTCGTACACGCCGCCAAGAACACTTTTGGTGCTTTTTGTGGCATTGAACTCATTAAAACTCATATTTACCAGTCCTTTTCCCGCATAGCGGGAACAAATAAAGTCGTCTTTGCACTTGCAAAAACTTTCACTAATTAAAGTATAGCACAAACACAATATAATATCAATATGAATTTCAAGTTTTTTACATAATTCTCAATATTTGTATAAACTTTCTCCCAAAGAGCATAAAAAAGATACAAAATGTAAAAATAAGAAGAGCATGACACCCTTGCATTATCAAAAAATATATGATATACTATTTCTATAAGCGACGGGAGGCGGGGGAATGATGACATTTTTGAATGTAACTATCGCCGTTCTTCTGTTTGTTGCTTTGGTTGTTTTGGTTCTGCTTGTTTCTCCGCTTTGGCTGAGGATAAAATATACAGAGGGAATTACGGTTTATGCAGGCATAGGACCTGTAAGAACCAAACTGTATCCGTCAAAAGAAAAAGATAAGAAAAAAACGGCTCAAAAAAAGAAAAAAAAGAAAAAGAGCACAAAACCTCCTGCTCAACCGTTGTCTGATGATACACAAAGGAAACAGACAACCAAAAGTGTTTCTCATAAAGAAGCTGATGACGAAATAAGTGCAAAAGAAGTGCTTGATTTTGTGCTGGATATTCTCGAGAGAGTTGTGGATTTGTTTCATGAGAAGGCAAAGATTAAAATCGATGCCTTGAGGGTTGTTGTATCAAAACCCGATGCAGCAGACACGGCAATTCAGTTTGGACTTTGCAGCGGGCTTGTTTCAAGCATATTGGCATTTACCTCGAATTTCGGCAAATCCGTTATAAAAGATAAAAATGTAAGTGTTGTACCTGATTTCATAGCAGGTAAAAGCAGAGTTGAAACAGATGTCACTCTTTCGGTAAAGGTTTGCCATGCGGCAATAATGCTTATTAAGATGTTTTACGAAAAAACTTTAAAGAATTAATAATCAGAAAAGGGGAATATAACAATGACAAACAATCAGAATATCGGAGATGCAATAAGACAGGCGCTTTCTGAAGTAAGTTCTCTTGCTGACTCTCAGACAATCATCGGAGACCCCATTTCGGTTGGAGATACAACCATCATTCCCGTATCCAAGGTATCAATCGGCGTGGGTATCGGCGGAGGAACATACGGTAAGGATACATCAAACGGAGCAGGTGCAGGCGGAACAGGTCTTACTGTTTCTCCCGTAGCTTTTATAGTTATCGATAAAAATGGTTCTACATCCATTCTTAATGTTGGCTCAGACCCTGTTGTATCCAGACTTTCGGGTACTGTTAGCGAAATTGATAAGGCTCTTGATAATGTGCCCGGTATTGTAGAAAAGGTTAAGAAAATTTTCAAGAAAAAAAAGAATAATGATGAGGAATATGAGATAGCAGAAGATGCAGAAGATGCAGAAGATGCAAAAGAAGCAGAATCTCAGGAATAAAAAAGCAGACCGCATCCCGAAAGGATGCGGTTTTTTATATATTTTTGGGAAGCTCCGTAACAAGCCCCTCTTCAATCAGGTGTTCGCAGTAAGCATATTCCAAAAGCTTGAATTCAAGTGTTTCGGAATTGTATTCGCATATTGAAACCGAGGCATTGGGAACCCATTTGAGATTTACTATTTCCGCAATGTCCAGGCCCTTCCATACGCAGCCCATAACCCTTGCCGGAGTTGCGTGAGTGCCGATAAGAATATTCTTTCCGGGGTTTTCTTTTACAAGCCTTTCAACTGTTTTTCTGACCCTATCAGCAAGATGTCTTACGCTCTCACCGCCGGGACAGGTGCAGTTTCCGAGATTGTTTTTCCATACTGCATATTCTTCGGGATACTTAACAACAATGTCATCAAACTTCATTGTTTCCCATACGCCGCCGTTGATTTCGCGAAGACCTTCTTCTTTTTTTACGCAAATGCCGTGCTTTTCGGCAATTATTCTTGCAGTTGAATAGGCTCTTGGAATATCGCTTGCAAAGGCGATGTCAATAGGGTAGTCCTTTAAGAATTCTGCAGTACACTCAGCCTGAGTAATTCCAAGCGGTGTAAGATCTGATGGAAATTGTCCGTGGAATTCCGCTTTTAAATTTCCTTCGCCCTGAGCATGACGGACAAGTATAATTTTTGTGTCAAACATTTTTCTTTCCTCTGTCATATAATTTCACGCATTGCAACAGTAAGCTTTACATCGTTTGGGGTAAAGCCTGCTTCTGCGAGTGCCTCTGCGTTTGTCTTGTAGGCAAGCTCAGGGGTATTGTTTTCATTAGAGAGATGTGCAAGCACAATCTTCTCGGTTCCCATTTCTACAAGTTTGGGAAGGAATGCGGCACAGGCATCGTTTGAGAGATGTCCGTGGTCAGAAAGTATCCTTTTCTTGAGTATATATGGATAAGGACCGTTTTTGAGCATTTTGATGTCATGATTTGACTCAATAACCACAGATTTGCATCCGAGCATATAGGCTGAGATTTCGGGTGTTATTTCACCGATATCCGTAGCCAGACAAAAACGACTGCCGTCCGAGAAGGTGAAATGGTATCCGCATGAGCCGAGTGAGTCGTGGGGTGTAGCAAACACATTAGCTTCAAAACCGGAAAAGGTTATACTGTCTCCGGGATCCTTGATTTTCACGTGCCCTTCAAACAGCTCGTCAAGCGGCATATCGTAATATGACGCAGATTTTCTGTTAATAAATATCGGAATATCTGTGTGACGCGAAAGAACCGGCAGACTCTGAACGTGGTCGCTGTGCTCGTGTGTTACGAGAACTGCTTTAATATTCTGTATACTTGTGCCGATGCTGTCAAGGGCAGAGCATATGCGCTTGTATGAAACGCCGGCATCAATAAGAATTTCTTCGTCAGCGTATTTTACATAAACGCAGTTGCCCGATGAGCCCGAAAACAACGGGATTGCTTTGAACATAAATAAAATATACCTACTTTATAGATTTAATAAGTGATTCAATCAAGGGATTGTCAACGAAAATAATGAGGTAAATGTAATCAATCAAAACCGTAAAAATAAACGGAAATGCGAAAACCATATACGTTTTTAGCCTTTTGCGACGCTTGTCTGTTATTTCTTTGGGGATTTCTCTGTTTTGTGCAGATGCTTTTCCCATTTCATTTCTGATATAGAAAACAAAAAGCAGATATCCGCATACGGCAAGTATTGCGAGAATCTGATATATCGCCATGGCAGGGAAGAAGTGAAGCACGTTTAACAGATAATAGTAAACACCCGAAACGACTATTGTATTTATGACAAGCAAAAGGAAATATTTAATCTTTCCCATATCAGATAAGTCTGTCGAGGCATACCGCACCGTGTTTTCTCACCTTGAGAACATATACCGAGCCATCGCCGAAGACACTTTCAAGAACGGTTTTGAAATCTTCAACTTTCTCTGAGGGGACAAAGCTCTGGATTGTGCCTGCAAATCCGCCACCGTGTACACGCCAAGCAGCCTTCTCATGGTCTCCGAGAACTTCAGATGCGAGCGCAAGGGCAAGTGAAAGACCCTGTTCGTCTACATTCTTTACCGTGTATACATTCTGAAGCATTGTAAAGGATGAAATGCCGGAAGCCTTGACACCTTTTAGAAATTCATCAAGATTGCCGTTTGCAAGGGCGTGTTTCTGATATGTTACCCTTTCGTTTTCGTTGTAGA